>CAUJFM010000274.1 GCA_963169595.1 Bacteroidota bacterium
CTGTGTGCCCTTCGGTGCGCCCTGCCAGCTCAACTGGGGCGAGCAGTCGCGGCCGTTGCAGCCCCCCTTGTCATACACTAACAAGGGTGCGGCGGTGCCACCGTCGATCACATCCTTACTGCTTACCTGGAACATCGGGTACATGCATTTGTACCACGAGCGTATGGAGATGGGACGAACGGGTGGCTGACCGATGTCAGGCGCCATCCCGAAAAGCGGGTACTTTGGCCCTATGCTGCGCGCCGGCCTGCTGTGGACCTTCATATCGATCGCCTGCCTGGTGAGGGGCCAGCAAACGATCGCACCGGCCGGTGGCGAAAGCACGGGTATCGGCGGAACGGCGAGCTGGACAGTTGGCCAGGTGGACCACGAGGCCACGCTTACCCCCGGCGGCAGCGTGCAACGCGGCGTGCAGCAGCCCTATGAATGGCTGGTGACCAGTGCCCCGGATGCACAGGAGCCTATCGTGAACGTGTGGCCCAATCCTACCGAGGATGCGGTGCAGATCAGTTGGTGGGCTCCCCTGCCCGCACTGGCGCGCTATACCCTGTACACCGCAGCAGGTGCCGTGGTGCAGCAAGGTGCGGTGGCCGGCACCACACTGACGGTCCCGCTGGCGGCGCAGGCCTCGGGCACCTACGTTCTCCTCATCACCGCACAAGGCGACCTCTACAACCGGATCATCCTCCAGAAACGATGAGAACCTATCTGCTTCTGTCGGCATCGGCCCTGACGCTCGCACTGCATCTGTCCGCGCAAGCACCCCAGCGCATGAGCTACCAGGCCGTGGTGCGCGATGAGGCCAATGCCCTGGTCACGAACTCCACGGTGGGCATGCGGCTCAGCATCCTGCAGGGCAGTAGCACGGGCACGGCGGTATATGTGGAGACCCACAGCGCCCCCACCAATGCCAATGGACTGGTGACCGTGCAGCTGGGCGGCGGAGCCGTGCTGAGCGGCACCCTGGAGGCCATCGATTGGGCCGCTGGTCCGTACTTCCTGCGCAGCGAGACCGACCCGGATGGCGGAGGCAACTACACGATCAGTGGCACCAGTCAACTGCTCAGCGTGCCCTATGCCCTGTATGCGGCCAACAGCGAGCCGGGACCTCAAGGCCCGCAGGGACCACAAGGCCCCCAGGGCCCCGGCCCCTGCGAAGTGATCCGCACCGGCGATGGACGCGTGGTGCTGTACAACGGCACCAACGCCTATGGCTTCGGCAGGCAACTGACCAGCGGCAGCAACTGGTATCCGCGAGCGCTGGACGGGCCAGTGGTGGCCGCGTTGGCCTCGGACAGTAGCGTGGTGCTGTACACCGCCACTTCGGCCTACGGCTTCGGCAACCAGAACACCAGCGGGAGCAGCTGGTACGTGCAGCCCCTGAACGGCCCGGTGCTGGGCAGTGCACAGGCTAGCGGGCGCATTGTGCTGTACACCGCATCGGCGGCCTACGGCTTCGGCTACCAGAGCACCAGTGGTAGCAGTTGGTACACCACCACCATGGCCGATACGCCCCTGGGGCATGTGGTGGCCGGGAACCGCATTGTGGTGTACACCCCCACAACGGCGCACGGCTTCGGGTTCCAGAGCACCAGTGGCAGCAATTGGTACAACACCAGCCTGAACGCCGAGCCCGCAGGCGGTATCGGCACCCGCTGAGCTGCACGTCATGAGCCGCGGCTTTGTCAAAGAGGACGACCAGGAGGAAGCCCCCTTCATCCCGCCGCGCGCCGCGCTGCCCGATGGGGTGCCGAACTACGTGACCCCGCGTGGGCTGCAGCGGCTGTTGGAGGAGCGCAACGCGCTGGAGACCGAGCGGGCAACGGTGGTGGGCAGCGAGGATGAACGCCGACGCGCCCAGGCCGTGGTCGATGGCCGGCTGGCCCTGCTGAACGAACGGATCGTGACGGCACGCTTGGTGGAACCCGCCCCGGACCACGACGAAGTGCGCTTCGGCAGCACGGTGACCTTCACCCATGAGGCCGGGCGGATGAAGGGCACCATGCTCACCTTCACCATCGTGGGCGTGGACGAGGCCGATGTGAAACAAGGCCGCATCGCCTTCACCGCACCGCTGGCCAGAGCACTGATGGGCAGGCGTGCGGGTGAGGTGGCAACGCTGCAACTCGGTGCAGAGCACCAACGGTTACGGGTGGAACGCATCGGATAGGTCTTCGCACCGCGTCCATCCCCCGTTGCCCTACGCCCGATCGATGGGATGGCACGTTCATTAGATGAACAGGGCTGTTGCACATGGAAGGCGGACATTTGCATCCCATGAACCGACCCGGGATGCTCAAGACATTACACCTGGCAGCTTTGGCCTTCGCGCTGTGCGCCACGAGCGCACACGCGCAGACCACCTACAACAGCACCTTGCCCACCATACAGGGCTACACGCTCACCAGCTGGACACCCTTCACCTTCACCAACACCCCCAACACCACCGGGGATGCCACGCTTTCCTTCCTGTGGCTCGCCTGTTACCAAGGCGGTTTCGGGACCACCGGGATCCAGATCGACCTGCGCACGGGTGCCAGCACTTATGTGACCGTGTACAACGAGACGGGCGGCACCATCAGCTGCTCCAGCCAGGCCCGCACGGCCACCATCACGGCCACCCAGATGCAGCAAGCCTTGCAGTACAGTGGTGGCAGTTCGGTGCAAGGCCGGGTGCGCATCGACGATGCCTGCCAGCCCGGTGTGGGCTGCAGCTTCAGCAACGACCCGGTACTCAGCAACTTCACCCTGAACTACACCGTGAGCGCGGCCAACTTCACCTCGCCGGATGCCTCGAAGTGCCCAGGTGATGTGGTGCAGTTCACCGACCTGAGCATCAACGCCCCCACCAGCTACTCCTGGTCGTTCCCAGGC
>CAUJFM010000275.1 GCA_963169595.1 Bacteroidota bacterium
TGCCCTGGGCCTGCGCATCGGGGCCACCGGCGACATCGTGGTGACCGGGCAGACCGACAGCGGAAATTTCCCCACGACCGCGGGCGCCTATCAGACCACCCTGCAGGGCGATCGTGACGGGTTCGTGGTGCGGCTTGCACCTGGGGCCACGGGTATGCTGAGGGGCACCTTCTTCGGCACGGCGGATGCGGACCGCCCGTATTTCGTGGACCTCGATCTGGACGATGAGGTGTGGATCTACGGCCAGACCGACGGCACCATCACCATTCAACCCGCTGGGACCTACGGCCAGGCCGGGGGTCCGATCTTCATTGCCGAGCTCTCGCAGGATCTCTCTGCTGCTCCCATCCAGACCACGATCAATGCGACCGGCGGATGGGGTGGGGGAACGGCCCCGGTGGCCTTCCTGGTGGATGTCTGCGACAACATCTACATCTCCGGCTATAATTCCTCATCGGGCCTGCCCACCACCGCCAACGCGCTGTATACCACCGGGTCCTTCTACCTCGCCGCCTTTGAACCGGACATGGCCAACATCCTATTCGGCACCTATTACGGAGGCAGCCACGTGGACGGAGGTACCAGCCGGTTCGACAAGAACGGCATCGTCTACCAGGGTGTGTGCAGTGGGGGCGGATTCCCCACCACCACGTGGGCCCATGCCACCACCCAGAGCATTGGTTGGGACATCGGGGTGTTCAAGATCGATTTCGGTGTGGCGGGTGTGAATGCCGCCGGTGCCAGTGCCATCAACACAGGTTGCGCACCCATCGAGGTGGACTTCTCCAATGCCAGCTCGGGCGACACTTGGTTGTGGGATTTTGGGGATGGCAGTCCGGAGGTGGAGGCGTTCGAACCCAGCCATACCTACACCGAGCCCGGCGACTACCTCGTGCGTTTGATCGCCATGGATTCCCTCGCCTGCAACCTGGCGGACACCGTCTATTTCCCCATCACCATCGGGGCACAGCAACCGGTGGCAGCCGCCCTTACCTGGAGCCAGGAGGTGGATTGCACACAGATGATCATCACGGCGGAGAACCAGAGCACCGGCGATCCGCTGGACCACATCTGGGACATGGGTGATGGCACCACCTATGAAGCGGATGAGATCACCCACGTGTACAGCACACCGGGTACCTACGATGTGATGCTGGTGGCGTTCGATCCCACCGGGTGCAGCCAGAGCGACACGGTCATCGTGCCCATCACCGTGGAACCCATCACGTTCGAGTTCGACATCCCCGACCAGGTGAAGTGCGAGGGCGTGCCCATCACCTTGGACGCGTCATCGGTGCCAGGGGCCCACATATGGAGCACCGGTGAGACCTCGCCCTCCATCGTGGTGAACGAGCTGGGAGAGTACTGGGTGACCGTGTCCGGCGTTGCGGGGTGCATGGGAACGGACACCTTGGTGGTGGTCCCCGCTCCGGAGTATGAGCTGGCTTTCGAGGCCATGACCTGTCCCGGTGTCAAGGTGCCCTTGAGCATTCCCTTGGAGGATGCCCAGTCTTACCTCTGGAGCAATGGGGCAACGACACGGATGATCGAGGTGGATGGGGTGGATACGCTCCATGTGTTCCAGGTGGTCGATGCATTCGGCTGCCTCCATCAGGATACGGCCCGGGTGAACCTCTATGACGCCGATGTGCAGCTGTTCGCCCCGAACGCGTTCTCCCCGAACGAAGATGGCCTGAACGATGTGTTCCAGGTCCTGGGGTACGGGTACGCCAACACGAACCTCACCATCTATGACCGCTGGGGCGAGCGCCTCTATGAGGCCGATGCATTGGACAAACCCTGGGATGGCCGGTACAAGGGCACGCTGGTGAAGAACGATGTGTACGTGTATGTGCTGCGGTACACTGGCACGTGCACGGGCACGAAGGAGCATTCCCGGACGGGCCATGTGATGGTGGTGCGTTAAGTGTGTAAGCCTGCTGCAACGAACGAAAGGAACCAAGATGAAGAAGACCCTGATCACGCTGGCCCTGCTGGCCGCAGTGACCACCTTGTCCGCACACGAGCATGTGCACCAGGGTGGGCCCCATGACGCGACCGCCACCCCGTTCATCGAGAACCAAGGGCAATGGGCCGGCAATTTCCGCTACAAGGCGGAGGTGGGTCCGCTTGCCTTGTTCATGGAGAACAACGGATTGACCTGGTCGCTCCTGCAGCCTGACTTCTCCGAAGCGCTGCACGAGGCCAGCCACCGCTCGGATCCGAGCCCGATGCTGCGTGGCCATGCATGGCGCGTGTCCTTCGTCGGGGGGGCATCCAGCCGGTTCGAACCCATGCACAAGGCCGCTCATGGCACGAACTACTTCGTGGGCAGTGATCGGCTGCGGTGGCGCAGCGGAGTGGGCTCCTACGGGGAGGTGCACCAGCGGGGTATCTGGCCCGGGGTGGACATGCGTATGTACATGGACCGTGGGCACTTCAAATACGACCTGCTCCTGGCCAAAGGGGCCGATGCGGCGCGGATCGGTCTCCGCTACGAGGGGCTCGATGATATCCGCCTGGATGAAGAGGGGCGGTTGGTGCTGCGGACATCGGTGGGTGACGTGGTGGAGGCCGCTCCGGTGGCCTGGTATGGCGATGCACCCCGGGAGCATGTGCAATGCCGCTATACGCTGCGCAACGGGGTGCTCGGTTTCGAACTCATCGGTGCGGATGCTTCGCGTCCCATTGTGATCGACCCCACCCTGATCGCCGCAACGCTTTCGGGCTCCACGGCCACCAACTACGGACATTGCGCCACCTATGACAACGATGGCAATATCTACACAGGTGCCATCTCGTTCGGGCAAGGTTATCCCACCACGACGGGGGCTTTCCAATCCGTGTTCGGTGGAGGTGGTACGGATATCGCGGTCTCCAAGCTGTCCCCTGATGGCACCACCCTGCTGTTCGCCACCTATCTCGGGGGAAGTCAGGGAGAATATCCCCATTCGCTGGTGGTGGACAACGACTTCAATTTGTGGGTGTATGGGAGCACCTCGTCCACCAATTACCCGGTGACCACCGGGGCCTACAGCACCACGTTCAGTGGTGGGGTGGACATCGTGGTCTCCAAGGTTGCCCCGGATGGACAGACCCTGATCGGGTCCACCTTTCTGGGTGGCACTGCCAATGATGGCCGCAACACCTTCACCAGCAACTATGGTGACCAGTACCGGGGTGAGATCATCACGGACAACGCGGGGAACGCCTATGTGGCCAGCTGCACGTCATCCAGTGATTTTCCGGTCACGACCGGTGCGTACCAAGGCACACCCGGTGGTGCCCAGGATGGTGTCGTGTTCAGCTTCGACCCCACGCTGACCACCCTACGCTGGAGCACCTACCTGGGCGGTTCGGCGGGTGATATGGCCTTCGGGGTGAAGGTGTCCGGCGATGGGACGGTGGTTGTCGGTGGCGGCACCCAATCTGCGGACCTTGCCATGTCCTCCGGGGCCTATCAATCGGCCATCGCCGGTGGCAGCGATGCATTCATGTTCCGTTTCGATGCCATGGGGACCACCGCCCTGGCCAGTACGTTCTGGGGTACCACGGGAAATGAGTCGGCGTTCTTCATGGATATCGACCTGGCGGATAATGTCTATATCTATGGACAGACGAACGGTGCCGTGCCCGTTGCACCTACGGGCACCTATGGTCAGGCCAATGGCACGGCCTTCATCGCCAAGTTCGATCCGCAACTGACCAACGCGCTGGTCACCTCCGCGATCGGTGTGGGCGGGTTCGGCAGTGCACTGGTCCCGGTGGCCTTCCTGGTGGACCTCTGCAACAACATCTACATCTGCGGGTATTCGGCGGCTGACGGACTGCCGGTGACCAGTGATGCGCTCTACACCGATGGCGGTTTCTATCTCGCCGTGTTCGACCCGGACATGTTGGGCTTGCGCTATGGTACCTACTACATCGGCGCTGGGCACGTGGATGGCGGTACCAGTCGCTTCGACAAGAATGGCGTGGTGTACCAAGGGGTCTGCACCAGTGGTGGGTTTCCGACCACACCGGGCGCCTGGGCCCCGACCCAAAGCGTGAGTTGGGATATCGGCGTGTTCAAGATCGATCTGGAGCAGGCGGGTGTGCAGGCCAACGTGAGCGTGAACTCAAGCTATGGTTGCGTGCCGGCTACCCTGACCTTCAATGCCCAGGGCAATGCGCCGAACTATACCTGGAACATGGGTGATGGGTCGGCCACGCTAACCGGTAATAGTGTCACACACACCTACACCGAGGCGGGCACCTATACCATCATGCTCATCGGTTGGGACAGCACCTCGTGCAACAGCAGCGACACGGCCTACACCACGATCAACATCCTCGATCCCGCCGAGCTGCTCGCACAGTTCACCGCCACGCCCATCAGCAGTTGCGCCGGCTACGGCGTGGAGGTGGCCAACTCCAGCGTGGGCGGCACCTCGGTGGCCTGGACCTTTGGGGATGGCGGGTCCTCCAATGCGCAGAACCCCACGCACGCCTATGGAGGCCCGGGCACCTATGAACTCACACTGACCGTGACCGATGGCATCTGCAACGCCCAGGCCACAGCGACCCAGACCATCGTGGTGCCACCCGCCACCTTGCCCTACGACCCGGTATCGCCCGTGCCCATCTGCCCAGGGGGAACGGTCAACCTGGACGCTGGTGCAGGCTATGATACCTACCAATGGGGTACAGGTGATGTTTCACAGATCATCACCGTGGAAGATCCAGGGAACTACGACATCCTGGTGACCTCGGGCGAGTGCATCGCATCGGCGGTGATCTCCGTTGTTGAGAACGCCCTGCCGGCCCCACTGCCTGACAAGCAAGTGTGTTTTGATGGTGCAGTGACGCTCGCGCCTGGTGTGCCGGTCAGTTCCATCATCTGGAGCACGGGCTCCACGGAGCCTTCCATTCCTGGCGTGCAGGGTACCTACTGGTTCGTGGCCGTGGACAACAATGGCTGCACCTTCCGCGATACGGTGGAGGTGGTCAGGATAGCCCCCACCGAGGGGGTGAACTACATCCCCAACGTGTTCACGCCGAATGGGGATGGGCTTAACGATGAGTTCAAGGTAGAGGCTCCGGGCCTGCAGCAGTTCAGCATGCAGGTGTTCAATCGCTGGGGCCAGAAGATGTATGAGAGCTCCAGCGTGGACCGTGGCTGGAAGGGCGGTCTGGACAATGGCTCCTCCCTCGCGCCCGACGGCACCTACTTCTACATCATCACCTTCAAGGATGTCTGTTCCAACGAACCCGAAGGGACCCGGACCGGGCACGTCACCTTGTTGAGGTGATCCCTGTTACAGGGCACATCGGCCAAGGGGGGCGGCTTCGGTCGCCCCCTTGGCTATTGGACCTTTCCGCGTGAACACATTGGTTATCTTGCCTCAGCATGAATGCTCCGTTCGCCCTGACCAGCCTCCTGCTCCTTTCGGCACTTACCAGCCTGGCCCACGAACATGCGCACGAGCCTGCGCACCGGGGCTTGGAGTTCCATGCCAACCAGGGGCAATGGCCCGCTCAGGTGTTGTACCGGACACGGACACCGGGCGGTGCGCTCTTCGTGGAGCGTTCCGCGTTCACCTATGTATTGCAGCAAGGCGGCCCGCAGCACGCTTCCGATCCCAAGGCCGTTAGCGCCCCGTATCGCGAGCATGTCTACCGCATGCGGTTCGTGGGGGGGGAGGCCCAACTGCATAGCGGGAACGAACGGCTACCGCACTACGTCAACTACTTCCTCGGCAATGACCGGTCGCGTTGGGCGGGCGGCGTACCTGCTTACGGCGGCGTGGTACTTGGGGATGTCTATCCGGGTATCGCCCTGCACGTGGATGGTCATTCAGGCTTGAAGTATGAATGGTTGGTGGCACCTGGTGCGGACCCTTCGGCCATCGTGCTGGCCTTCGAGGGCCAGGACGATATCCGCGTGGAGGGGGGTCTGCTGCGCATCCGCACCACGGCCGGCGAGGTCATCGAGCAGCGCCCTGTGGCGTGGACCGAAGAAGCGGGTGGGAAGGTGCCAGTGGCCTGCGCCTACAAGCTCGATGGCGATCACTTGACCTATGTGTTCCCGGATGGGTATGACCGCACCAAGTCCCTGGTCATCGATCCGGTGGTGGTCTTCAGCAGCTTCAGCGGAAGCACCGGTGACAACTTCGGATTCACCGCCACCTACGATGCAGCCGGCCATCTGTACGGTGGTGGCATGGTGCGCAGCACGGGCTATCCGGTCACTGTGGGCGTGGTGCAATCGGCCTATGGAGGTGGGGAGAACGACATGGCCATCTCCAAGTTCACCCCCAACGGTAATGCGCTGGTGTGGAGCACCTACATCGGTGGCTCGGGCAACGAGGTGCCCCACAGCATGGTGGTGAACAGCAACGATGAGCTCTTCATCCTCGGCACCTCCAACTCGGTGAACTTCCCCACCACCACGGGCTGCTGGGACAACAGCTTCAATGGCGGCACGAATCCGCCCTTCGCGGTCACTTCGTACGGCTTCAGCTACACCACGGGCTGCGACATGGTGGTGGTGCACCTGAACAATACGGCCACCGGGCTCATCGGAAGCACCTTCGTGGGCGGCACGGGCAATGATGGTCTGAACCAGGTGACCCCGCTCAACCGCAACTACGGAGATCCGTTCCGGGGCGAGATCATCATGGACGCCGAGGACCGGCCCATCGTGGTGTCCAGCACGACCAGCACCAACCTGTTCACAAGCCCGGATGCCCCGCAGGCCACGTTCGCTGGTGGCGGCATCGATGCCTATGTGTTCCGCATGGACCCTGAGCTGACCTCGATGCTCTGGGCCACGTATTATGGGGGCACGGCGGCCGATGCCGGCTTTGGGGTCCAAGTGTCCAGCACGGGAGAGATCTACATCACCGGCGGCACCACCAGTGCCGATCTGCCCACCGCCGGGACCCCGGCCTCGGCCACTTACAACGGTGGTGCCGATGGCTTCATCGCGCGGTTCGCGTCTGCGGGCTCGCCGCTGCTGTCCGCCACCTACGTGGGCGAGATCGGCTTTGACCAGAGCTACTTCGTGCAGTTGAACACGAGCGATGAGGTCTTCGTGGTGGGGCAGACCACCGGGCCCTACAGCATCACACCGGGCAAGTACAACAACCCCAACGCCACCCAGTTCCTGCACAAGTTCAGCGGTGACCTCTCCACCTCACTGTGGAGCACGCGCATTGGTGGCGCAGGGAACGAGAACATCTCACCGTCGGCCTTCCTGGTGAGCAACTGTGGCCAGATCTACTTCAGTGGCTGGGCGGGCAACACCAATGGATTCGGAGCGGCAGGGCTCTTCAGCTCCACCAACGGGCTGCCGGTGACGCCGGACGCCTACCAGAGCACCACCAACGGCAGCGATTTCTACCTCATGCTGCTGGAGGCCGAAGCGGTATCCCTCGGCTATGCCACCTTCTTCGGCGGGACTGCCGCCGAACACGTGGATGGGGGTACCAGCCGCTTCGACAAGGACGGCATCGTCTACCAGGCGGTCTGTGCCGGTTGTGGCCAGTTGTCCTATCCCACCACGCCCGGTGCATGGAGCAACACCAACAACAGCACGAACTGCAACCTCGGCGTGTTCAAGATCGATTTCGAGCAGGCCGTGCAGGTGCAGATCGAGGCCAACGCCAACGACCTCACCTTGTGCCTGGAGGATCCCGGCGTGTTCACCGCCGTGGGGACCGCCAATACCTGGGTCTGGGACCTGGGCGACGGCTCACCGGTGCAGGTGGGGGCCACGGTGGCCCATCTGTATGCGGAACCCGGGGTGTATGATGTGATGCTCGTGGGCGTCGACAGTGCCTCCTGCAACCTGGCGGATACCGCGTTCGCTTCCATCAACGTGGTGGCACCGGCCGACCTGCGACCCGCGTTCGAGGCCGTGCCCACTGGTGATTGCGATGCCTTCGCGGTGGAACTGTTCAACTCCAGCACCGGCAGCAACAGCTTCCTGTGGTCCTTTGGTGATGGCACGGGTTCCACGCAGACCAATCCGGTGCATGCCTTTGCCGCGCCGGGCGTGTACGACATCACCCTCGGCGTCATCGACCCCATTTGTGCCGACACGGCGTTCATGACCGTGACCGTGCCTGTTGAGGTGCCGGGGCTGGAGCTTGACCTGCCTTCACCGGTGGCCCTGTGCGACGGGGCCAGTGCGCTCCTCAATGCCGGTGCGGGCTTCGACAGCTACCTCTGGTCCACCGGCGACCCGTCGATGATGATCTCCGTCACGGAGGCCGGTTCCTACTGGGTGGACGTGGTGGATGGGTTCTGCACCGGGCGGGATACCATCGTTGTGGTGGACCAGCCCACGCATCCCGCGCGACCGGATGTGGCCATCTGTCCGGGTGATACCGCCCTGCTGACCACCGGTGGACCCGTGCAGTCCATCCTCTGGAGCACGGGCTCATCCGCCGCCACCATCGAAGTGGTCAACGAGGGCATCTATTGGTTCGATGCGGTGGATGCCTTCGGGTGCGACTGGACGGACACGGTGGCCGTGGTGGTCCTGGCCGAAGCCACCGGCGATCCGATCATCCCCAATGTGTTCACGCCGAACGGGGACGATGCGAACAACGAGTACCTCATCGCAGGGGTGGATGCGGCCCAGTTCTCGCTGGAGATCTACAATCGGTGGGGCATGAAGGTGTTCGCCTCCACCAACCCCGGCAAGGGCTGGAACGGCAAGTTGGACAATGCCGGCGAGCTGCTCCCGGACGGTACCTATTACTACGTGCTCACCTTCAAGGATGATTGTGCCCGCATCCCGCTCACCACGCGGACCGGCCACATCACCCTGCTGCGTTAGCGACTGAGCGCGGCCCGCAGGTAACGGCCGGTGTGGGAGTTCGGGTGGTCCACCAGACCTTCCGGCGTACCCTCGTACACCAGCTGTCCGCCCGCATCACCGCCTTCGGGGCCGAGGTCGATGACGTGATCGGCGCATTTGATCACCTCCGTGTTGTGCTCGATCACCACCAGGCTGTGGCCGTTGTCGATGAGCATCTGGAAGGCTTTCAGCAGCTTGGCGATGTCGTGGAAGTGCAGGCCCGTGGTGGGCTCGTCGAAGATGAAGAGCGTGGGACGTTCCTCCTGGCCCTTGGTGAGGAAGCTCGCCAGCTTGATGCGTTGCGCCTCGCCGCCGGACAGCGTGCTGCTGCTCTGGCCAAGCTTCACATAGCCCAGTCCGGTCTCCTGCAGCGGCAGCAGTTTCGCCACCACGCGGGCACAGGCGTTCGAGCCGGGGGCGTGCGTGCGGAAGAAGTCGATCGCATCGTCCACGGTCATGTCCAGTACATCGGCCACGTCCTTCCCGCCGAAGCGCACATCGAGGATCTCCTCCTTGAAGCGTTTGCCCTTGCAGGCCTCACAGGTCAGGCTGATGTCGGCCATGAACTGCATCTCGATGTGCACCTGGCCTTCGCCCTGGCAGATCTCGCAGCGGCCACCATCCACGTTGAAGCTGAAGTAGCTGGGCTTGTAGCCGCGCACCTTCGCGATGTCCACATCGCTGTACAGCTGCCGGATCTCGTCCCAAGCCTTCACGTAGGTCACCGGATTGCTGCGGCTGCTGCGGCCGATGGGGTTCTGGTCCACCAGTTCCACGGCCTGGATGCGCTTGAGGTCGCCGGTCAGCGACTTGTGCTCCCCGGGCCGTTCGCTGAAGCCCTCCAGCTCCCGCTTCAAGGCCGGGTGGAGGATGCGTTTCACCAGGGTGGTCTTGCCGCTGCCGCTCACACCGGTCACCACGGTGAGCATGTGCAGGGGGAAGCCCACGTCGATGCCCTTCAGGTTGTGCTCGGCCGCACCGGTCAGCACCAGCTTGTCGCGCACGGGTCTGCGACGCTTCGGCACCGCGATCATCTCTCGGCCGGTGAGGTAACGGGCGGTGAGGCTGTCGCTCTGCACCAGGTCGGCGTGGGTGCCGCTGAACACCACCTGCCCGCCGTGCGAGCCGGCCATGGGCCCCATGTCGATGATGTGGTCCGCGGCACGCATCACCTCCTCGTCGTGCTCCACCACGATCACCGTGTTCCCCAGGTCGCGCAGCTTCTTCAGCACGCCGATGAGCCGCTCGGTGTCGCGTGGGTGCAGGCCGATGCTCGGCTCGTCGAGGATGTAGAGGCTGCCGACCAGGCTGCTGCCGAGGGAGGTGGCCAGGTCGATGCGCTGGGTCTCACCGCCGCTCAGCGTGTTGCTGCGCCGGTCCAGGGTGAGGTAGCCCACGCCCACGTCCACCAGGTATTGCAGGCGGTTGGTGATCTCCTTCAGCAGGCGGGACCCGATGCGCTCGTCGTGGACGTTGAGCTGCAGGCCCTGGAAGAACGCGAGGCACTCCGCGATGGGCAGGCGCACCAGCTCGGTGATGTCGCGTCCGGCCAGCTTCACGTACCGGGCCTCCTTGCGCAGGCGCGAACCGCCGCAGGCATGGCACGTGGTCTTGCCGCGGTACCGGCTGGCCAGCACCCGGTATTGGATCTTGTAGCTCTTCTCCTCCACGTACTGGAAGAAGCGGTCGATGCCGGCCACGCCACGGGCGCCCTTCCAGAGCAGGTCGCGTTGTTCGGCGCTCAGCTCGCGGTAGGGGCGGTGGATGGGGAAATCGAAGCGTGCGCTGTCGCGGATGAAATCGTCCTTCCACTCGCTGAGCTTCTCCCCGCGCCAGGGCGCCACGCAATCATCGTACACGCTCAGGCTCTTGTCCGGCACCACCAGGTCGGGGTCGATGCCGATCACGCTGCCGTAGCCTTCACACGTGGTGCAGGCCCCAACCGGGTCGTTGAAGCTGAACAGGTTGGGGCTGGGCTCCTCGAAGGTGATGCCGTCCAGCTCGAACTTGTCGCTGTAGCCGAGCTGTTGTCCGTCCTCGCCCAGCAGGATGAGCTCACCCTGCCCCTCGAAGAAGGCCGTCTCCGCGCTGTCGGCCGCGCGGCTCTCGTTCTCGCTGTCGCTGGGCGCGGCCGTGAGGCGGTCGATCACCAGGAACCAGGTCCCTTTCAGGGCCTTGCGGTCCGCCAGCAGGTCCTCGATACGGTGCACGGCCTTGCCATCATGCACCCGGGCAAAACCTTGTTGGTGCAGGATGTCGAAGTGCTCCTTCAGGCTGCGGCCGACCGGCAGGCGGATGGGGGCCAGCATCAGCACCGTGCTGCCCTCGGGAAAGCTGTTCACGCCGGCCACGACGTCCTCCACCGTGTGCCGCTTCACCTCCTTGCCCGTCGCCGGTGAATAGGTGCGGCCCACGCGGGCGAAGAGCAGCTTCAGGTGATCGTAGACCTCGGTGCTGGTGCCCACGGTGCTCCGCGGGTTGCTGGTCATCACCTTCTGCTCGATGGCGATGGCCGGGCTGATGCCGATGATGCGGTCCACGTCCGGCTTCTCCAACCGGCCCATGAACTGGCGGGCATAGCTGCTCAGACTTTCCACGTAGCGGCGCTGCCCTTCGGCATAGAGCGTGTCGAAGGCCAGGCTGCTCTTGCCACTGCCGCTCAACCCCGTGACCACCACCAGCCGACCCCGCGGGATGTCGACATCGATGTTCTTCAGGTTGTGGACACGGGCGCCCTGTACGCGGATCACCCCGTGCAGGGAGCGGCGCAGGGCTTCCTCACGGTCGTTGGCCGTGCGGGCTTTCGTGGTGTTGGCGTCGTGGGCAGGCAAAGGCGGCGCGAAATTAGGCATCGGCTTGCCCCGGGAGGACCTCTGGGCTATCTTTGGGATGCGGTCGGGAAGGATTTCGTGTGGGTCCACAATATCGAGGGCCCAGGCAACGTTCCCTGTTCCGGCAGCGTCTTCATAACGTTACCCGTCACGGGTCTGTTCAACAGCCCCCTCACTTAAAACCCCGCTCGATAGCAAGGACCTCTACCCAATCAGTTCGGATCCATCCAGGACCTAAACGGGAAGGCCATGCTATCCACATCATCACGCCCTGCACGGGCCGGGGTACTCAACGACCAGGAGCTGGTCACGCTTTATCTCTCGGGTGACGAGCGCGCCTTCGAGCAACTCCTCCACCGCCACAAGCGGAAGGTCTGGTCGCACATCTACCTGCTGGTGCGCGACCGGGAGCTCACCGAGGACATCTTCCAGGATGTGTTCATCAAGGTGGTCAACACCTTGAAGGAGGGGCGTTACAACGAGGAGGGCAAGTTCCTGCCTTGGGTGATGCGCATTGCCCACAACCTGGTCATCGACCACTTCCGCCGGACCAAGAAGATGCCCCTGGTGCGCAGCAACGACGACCACGACGTGTTCGCCACGCTGGCCCAGTCCGGGAAGAACATGGAACAGCGGCTGGTGAACCTGCAGATCGACGAGGATGTGCGCCGGTTGATCGACCACCTGCCCGAGGAGCAGCGTGAGGTGGTGATGATGCGCACCTACCTGGGCATGAGCTTCAAGGAGATCGCCGAGCATACGGAGGTGAGCATCAATACCGCCCTGGGACGCATGCGGTACGCGCTCATCAACATGCGGAAGATGATCAAGCAGCACGACATCGTCCTGAACAAGGTCTGAGGTCGGCTTGGTTCGCAACGGTACGGCGGGCGGCCTGGGGGCTGCCCGCCGGTTCGTTTTCCGGGGCATGCAATACGGGGGGCCTTCCTGCGTTCAACTCCCAAGAACCGCCAAACCACCGTTCATGACGCATTCTACACTTCGCAGGAAACAACGCCGCAGCCGCACCCCCATGACCCTCGACCTTCAGCCCGGTCCCAAGGCCTCCACGATCCAGGCCATTCTGGGCTACTCCAAGGCACTGAAGGTGGTGGAAGCGCCTCCGGTGGGGACCATCGCGCTGGTGCTCAACTGAGCCCATCCAACCCAACGAGAAAGCCCCCGGGACCACAGGTCGCGGGGGCTTTCTCGTTCGTCCGGGTCGGTGTCACAGGGCCATCTCCCGGCGGCTGATCATGCGGCCCAGGTCCGGGTCCCACACCTTCAGGCGCAGGCAGCGCACGATGTCCGCCGGCATCAA
Organism: Bacteroidota bacterium; assembly: GCA_963169595.1. Taxonomy (GTDB): domain Bacteria; phylum Bacteroidota; class Bacteroidia; order Flavobacteriales_F; family PHOS-HE28; genus PHOS-HE28. The sequence continues at coordinate 13,001 of CAUJFM010000275.1, forward strand.
CGAGGTGGTCTTCGCCTGCTGCAGCTCCGGGATGGCCCGGTAGGCCTCGGGCAGCCGGTAGAAGGGGACGCGGGCGTTGAGGTGGTGGATGTGGTGGTAGCCGATGTTGCCCGTGAACCAGTGCATCACCGGGTTCATCCGCATGTAGCTGCTGCTGCCCAGCGCGGCGTTCACGTAGCTCCATCCATCTTTGTCTGCGAAGGTGGCCGTGGGGAAGTTGTGCTGGGCATAGAACAGGTAGGCGCCCAGTCCCAGGGAGATCAGGGCCGGGGCGATGAAGCCCAGCCAGAAGGCCGTCCAGCCCAGCCAGTACACGATCGCAGTGCCCATCACCACGTGCAGGATCAGCGCCAGCAGCGAGTCCCAGTGCTTCTCCCGGTTGTTCATGAAGCTGCGCACGCACATGCCGTAGATGAACACGAAGATGTACCCGAAGGCGATGGTGAGCGGGTGGCGGGTGAAGTTGTACACGGCGCGCTCCCCACGGCTCATGCTCAGGTACTTCTCCCGCGTCACGATGGGGTAGGAGCCGATGCTGCTGGTGTACAGCTTGGAGTTGTGCTTGTGGTGATGGTCGTGGGACCGCTTCCAGATGCTGGTGGGCGCCAGGATGAAGAGCCCCCAAAGGGTCATCACCACCTCGGCAAAGCGGCTGTTCTGCAGGATCGCCTTGTGCTGGTGGTCGTGGTAGATGATGAACATCCGGGCTATCGTAAGCCCGGCCAGCACACTGCACACCAGCTTCACCCACAGGGGTGAGGTGGGCCAGAAGATGCCGAAGTACGCTCCGCCGAGCACCACGCCCGTGGAGAACAAGTGCCACCAGCTCTTCCAGCGGATCTCGTGGGCGAAGGGCTTCGTGGCGAGGATGAGTTCCTTTTCGCTGCGCATGATCAACTTTCTTGGACCGGCCTACGGTGCTTCCATCGCCGGTGGGTCCAGAGCCAAAGTTCGGGATGAAGACGGATATCTTGTTCGAGTCGCCGGGTGTGGATCTCGGTGATCTCGCCCTCGCGGGTCGTTTGGGGCTCGGCCACAAGGAGTTCCGCTTCCATGACGTAATGCCCGCGCCGGGGCCGGGTGATCCGGATGTAGACGATCGGCTTGTCCAGCTTCTTGGAAAGGGCCTCCGTACCCAGGAAGACGGGGGTGTCCTGGTTCAGGAAGGTCATCCAATAGGCGCGTTCCGGCGATGGGGTCTGGTCGGCGATGAAGGCCGTGGCGGTCAGCTGGTCCTTGTCGCGGATCATGTCCTTACTGGCCTCGCGCATCTTGTACAGCCGGGTGCCGTGCCGGGTGCGCATGTGGTACATCAGCCGGTCGAACTGCCTGTTGGCCAGGGGGTGATAGATCACGTAAAGGGGTGGGATGCCCGGTTCGGCGCTGTAGCGCGCGCCCGCCAGCTCCCAGTTGCCATAATGCCCCAGTACCAGGATCACGCTCCGCCCTTCTGCTGCAAAGTCCCTGAGCAGCTGGATGTTGCGGAACTCCACCCGGCTCTTCACCGCAGCCGGTGAAATGGTCAAGGTCTTCAGGGTCTCCAAGGTGAGGTCGCAGAACCACCGGAAGAAACGATCGGCGATGGCCCGCAGTTCGGCCTCGCTCTTCTCCGGGAAACTGTTCCGCAGGTTGGTCATCACCACCTCGCGCCGGTAGCCGATGAGCCTGAATATCAGCCAGTAGAATGCGTCCGAGGCAACGTACAGCAGGGGGAATGGCAGCCACGAGAGGCCGTAGATGAACGGTAGGGCGAGGTAGTAGCCGAGCGCTCCCATGGAGGGTGCAAAGATCGGCCATTCGCCGTGCTCCCCGTTCGTCCCTGTGCGCTAACGATCGTCCTTGATCGGTCGTCGGAGTTCCAACCGGAACGCATTGGGGCGTATCCAGGTCTGCGGGCCCACCGGCACCAGGTCGGCTGCCGCTGGGTCCCCGATGTGGAGATACTGGTCCTTATACACCCACAGGTCGTAGCTCACGGTGTTGGAAGGCGCCGATCGCCGGAACACGCGGGCCATTTCCAACCCGTCCACCTCGATGGGCATGCGGGGCTGGATGAGGATGATGTCCATGGCCAGCACCCGGTGCCGCTTGTCGATCCGCAGGAAACCGCCCTCGTAAACCAGTTGCCAATCCGTGGGCAGCACGCGCATGAAGGCCCGGTCGTTGGCCATCACGAAGATGTACTCCTGGGTGTTCACCGGGCTTCCGGTGTCGGCCATGGCCGCACAACCGGTGAGCAACAGGGCGAACAGCCAACGCATGGCAACAAGATACCGTGTCCAGGCGCGTTCCAGCACGCTCAGGACGATGTGCCCGATCCCGTGGTGGCGGATGGTCGATCGAGGCTACTTGAACAGCTCCTTCCGCCCGATCACGCTGCAGATGGGGCACTTGCGCGGGTCATGGCCTTTGGCCGGGCAGTGTTCGCGCCCGAAGTAGATGATGCGCAGGTGCAGATCGTTCCATTCCTCCTTGGGAAAGAGCTTCTTCAGGTCGGCCTCGGTGTGCTCCACGCTTTTGCCCGTGCTCAGCGTCCAGCGCCAGGCCAGGCGGTGGATGTGGGTGTCCACGGGGAAGGCCGGCACTCCGAAGGCCTGGGCCATCACCACGCTGGCGGTCTTGTGGCCCACGCCGGGAAGTGCCTCCAAGGCGCTGAACGTCCTGGGTACCTGGCCGCCGTGTTCCTCCACGATGATCTTGGAGAGACCGTGGATGCCCTTGCTCTTCATGGGCGACAATCCGCATGGCCGGATGATGTCCTGGATCTGCTCCACGCTCAGCTTCACCATCTGCTGCGGCGTGCGCGCCTTGGCGAACAGCAGCGGCGTGATCTCGTTCACCTTTTTGTCCGTGCACTGCGCGCTCAGCACCACGGCCACCAGCAGCGTGTAGGGATCCTCGTGGTCGAGGGGGATGGATGTGCGCGGGTAGAGCTCGGCGAGCGTGGCGGAGACGAAGGCGGCTTTGTCCTTGCGCGTCATCTCACCACGTGAACGTATAAGGCCGCGATCCCTGGATGAAAGTATGCGATCGCGTAGGCAGCTTCT
>CAUJFM010000276.1 GCA_963169595.1 Bacteroidota bacterium
GACCGAACACCTTGCACACCGTTCGATTCAAGCTGGGGCAACTGATCGAGGTGCCTTCCGGTCTGGAGGTCTTCACCTTCCAGTTCACCACGGTGGCCCAAGGCATCGATGTGCGCGTGAGCGACCTGCAACCGCTCTCCCTGTCGGACCTCACGTGGTCGCGGGCCATCGTACAGGTATACACCAGCGACGATGCGAGCGGGCAGGACCTCGAAGGCTGCTTCACGGCTGTGCAGGACGGTCGGCGCCTGCCACTGACCTGGGAACACGAGCCCAATGGCCGGCACCACCGCTTCGTGGCCGACAGCATCCACCGCGGTGACACGCCCTCCACGGTCACCTTCACCTGGAGCGGAAAGGCGATCGGGGCCGATGCGGAAGGTTCGCTCCCCTTTGATGTACCGGCCATCGGTGACCTGCGCCTCATCAGCGCCACCACCTCCAGCGATGGTGAGCAGTTCGCCGAGCTGCTCTTCTCCGATCCGCTCGATGCAGCACAGGAGCTCACCGGCAGGGCCGGCATCAGCGGCGCGGACGATGTGCGCACCTCCATCGATGGCAACAAGCTCATCCTCCACCCGGTGCAGCGTCTCACCGGCGATCACCAGGCCTTTGTCTCGGCCCAACTGGTGAACGTGAACGGGCGGAAACTCGGCCAGGACATCACCGTGGACCTTCGCTTTGAGGAGCTGAAGCCGGCGGTGCGCATGGTGGGCAAGGGCGTGGTGCTCCCCTCCACCGATGGCCTGGTGATGCCCTTCGAGGCGGTGAACCTCAAGGCCGTGGAGGTCCGCGTGATCCGCATCAACGAGCACAACGTGGGGCAGTTCCTCCAGGTGAACGCCTTGGACGGTGAGCGCGAACTGGCCCGTGTGGGCAGGCTCGTCTCCCGGAAGACCGTCCAACTGAAGACCGCCGATGGCCCCGACCTGGGCCGTTGGAACCGCTACTTCATCGATCTGGAGGAGCACGTGAAGGCCGATCCCGGCGCCATCTATCGCGTGCAGCTCTCCTTCGGCCGGCAACATGCGGTGTATCCCTGCGAAGGCGTGGAACCCGATGAAGGTCCCGTGCACGAACGCACCTGGGAGGAGGAACAGGCCGAATACGACCGCACAGGTGACTACTGGTACTACGACGAGTGGGACGAAGGCTATTACGAAGACTACGACCACAGCGAACGCGATGATCCCTGCACCCCCTCCTACTATGCCCGCGACAGGTCGGTGGCGCGCAACATCATCGCATCGGACCTGGGCCTGATCGCGAAACGCGGCAACGATGGGTCCCTGCTGGTGGCCGTGAGCGACCTGCGCACCACCCAGCCCCAGAGCGGCGTGGCCGTGGAAGTGCAGAACTACCAGCGCCAACGGCTGGCCTCCGCAGTGACGGGCCGGGATGGACTGGTGACCATCCCCACCACCGTGAACCAGCCCTTCCTGCTTATCGCCACCAAGGGGGCGCAGCGTGGCTACCTGAAGCTGGACGATGGGTCGGCGCTGTCGGTGAGCGAACTGGACGTGCAGGGCCAGGCGGTGGACCGCGGCCTGAAAGGCTTCATCTACGGGGAGCGCGGCGTGTGGCGCCCGGGTGATTCGCTCTACCTCGCCTTCATGCTGCAGGATGCGCGCCAACGCCTGCCCGATGACCATCCGGTGGTGCTTGAGCTTTCCGACCCGCGTGGACGACTGGAACAGAAACACGTGCGCACCAGCTCGGTGAACGGTGTGTACGCCTTCCGCCTCGCCACTTCGCCGGATGCCCCCACCGGTGTCTGGAACGCTGTGGTGCGTGTGGGCGGCGCCACCTTCCACAAGTCGCTGCGGATCGAGACCGTGAAGCCGAACCGGTTGAAGATCGCCCTGGACCTGCCCGAACGGCTGGAGCGGACCATCGCGAAGCCGGTGGAACTGCGGTCCACCTGGTTGCACGGATCACCGGCGCGGAACCTGAAGGCCCGCGTGACCGTGACCACCACCGCCGGATCACCGGCCTTCAAGGGCGTGGACGGCTACACGTTCAACGACCTGCGCAACTGGTCGCCCGAGGAGGAGGAGGTCGTGTTCGATGGCCGGCTGAACGAGGAGGGTGTGACCCAGTTCGCACTGCGGCCCACGGTGGGTGCCAACGCCCCGCCCGTGCTCAACACGAACATCGTCACCCGGGTGTTCGAAGCGGGCGGTGATGCCAGCATGGACCGCACCACCGTGCCCTACTATGCCTATGCGAGCTATGCCGGCGTGAAGGCGCCGCCCACACGCAACGGCTGGGGCACGCTGCTCACCGATACCACCTACCGCTTCGACGTGGCGGCCCTGACGAGCGCAGGTGCCCCGATAGCGGCCAGGAAGCTGAAGGTGCAGGTGTACAAGCTGAACTGGAACTGGTGGTGGGACGGCAGCTTCAATGGCAACGCCAACTACATCCGCTCGGCCAGCGTGGAACTGCGTTCCGAGCAGGAACTGACCACCGATGCCAAGGGCCGCGCGCAGTACAGGTTCCGGATCGACCGGCCGGATTGGGGCCGCTTCGCCGTGCGCGTCACCGATCCCGAGAGCTGCCACAGCAGCGCCGTGCAGCTCTACCTGGACTGGCCGGGCTGGGAAGGACGCAGCCGCCGCGAGGACCCCGAGCAGGCCGCCAAGCTCATCTTCAACAGCAGCAAGC
>CAUJFM010000277.1 GCA_963169595.1 Bacteroidota bacterium
TGCGCACGGCCAATGGGTACCAGGTACGGCGTTTCCTGGTGCTCGCCGATGGTCACATGTTCTGGAGCCCACCCCAGACCCGCGTGAAGCGCGGTCACTGAGGTCGCGGCACCTTCACGCCCTTTTCCTGTAACCGGCTCATCCCTTGGGCGGCCAGGTCCAGACCCGGTGCCAGGGCCAGCGCCTTCTGGTAATCGACCAGCGCGCTGTCCAGCCGTCCCTCCAGCTCGTAGGTCAAGCCCCGGTTGTAGTAGGCCTGTGGATAGGTCGGCAGCAGGCTGATGGCCCGTGAGAACTGAGAACGGGCCTCGCCAACGCGGCGCTGGTGTTCCAGCAGGATGTATCCCGTGTTGTACCAGGCCACGGCGTTCCTCGGATCGATGGCCTTGATCTGGTCGTAGCACGCGAAGGCCGCACTGTCCTGCCCCAGTTCCTGCAGATAGATCCCCTTGTTGTACCAGGCCTCCACACTGCGCGGACGAAGTTCCGTGGCCGTGTTGTAGTACTGCAGGGCCAACGGATCACGCTTGGCGGCGTGCAGGATGCCCAAGGCGATGTAGGCATCATACAGGTCCGGGTCCTGTTCGATCGCCGTCTGGTAACTGCTGATGGCCAACACGGTGTCACCCGCTTCCATGTGGATCCATCCTTTCAGGAAGTAGCCCCTCGGGTTGCGCACGTCGATGCGCAAGGCCGTGTTGGCCTCGGCCATGGCTTCCGTGTAGAGGCGCTTGAGCAGGTAGAGCTCGCTCAGCTTCAGGTGGGCCTGAACGTTGTTGGGGTCCACCTCGATGGCCTTGCGGAACCGCTCCTCGGCATCCTCCACCTGCACCATGCGGAAGTACAGGTCGCCCAGCCCGATGTACCAGGACGGGTCCTTGGGCGCTGCAGCGATGGCGCGTTCCCAGTCCCCTTCGGCCAGGGCGAAGCTGTCGCGCTGCTCGTTCAGGCGGGCGCGTTCCGCGTAAAGCGCGGCGTTTGCCGGGTCGGCCATGATCTGCTGCTCGACACGCTGGATGGCCGCGGTCAGCGAGTCCTGGGGCACGGATGCCCCGTTATCCTGACGCCCGCCAGAGGTACAGCCGGTCACGGCCAGCAGGAAGAGGACGGGGATGAGGGGACGTGGCATGGGTAAAAAGGCGGAGGCCCTGGGAACACTCCGAACCAGGGCCTCCAAAAGTAGCGGGTGATGTTGATCAGGCCGTGACCGGAGCTTCGGTCTTGGCCACCGCTTCCTTGATCTTCTGCTCGAGCTCCTCGCAGAGCTCGGTGTTGTCGTCCAGGAGCTGGCGCACCATGTCGCGGCCCTGTCCGAGCTTGTTGTCCATGTAGCTGAACCAGCTTCCGCTCTTCTTGATGATGCCCAGCTCGACCCCCATGTCGATGATCTCGCCGGTCTTGCTGATGCCCTTGCCGAACATGATGTCGAACTCGGCCTTGCGGAAGGGCGGGGCCACCTTGTTCTTCACCACCTTCACCTTGGTGCGGTTGCCAATGGCGTTCTCGCCCTCCTTGATCTGGGTGGTGCGGCGGATGTCGATGCGGATGGTGGCGTAGAACTTCAGGGCGTTGCCACCGGTGGTGGTCTCGGGGTTGCCGAACATCACGCCGATCTTCTCGCGGAGCTGGTTGATGAAGATGCAGCAGCAACCGGTCTTGCCAATGGTGCCGGTGAGCTTGCGCAAGGCCTTGCTCATGAGGCGGGCCTGCATGCCCACGGCGCTGTCGCCCATCTCGCCTTCGATCTCGGCACGGGGTGTCAGGGCCGCCACGGAGTCCACCACCAGCAGGTCGATGGCGCCGGAACGGATGAGGTTGTCGGCGATCTCCAGGGCCTGTTCGCCGTTGTCGGGCTGGCTGATGAGCAGGTTCTCGGTGTCCACGCCGAGGGCTTCGGCATAGAAGCGGTCAAAGGCATGCTCGGCATCGATGATGGCCGCGATGCCCCCCTTCTTCTGGACCTCGGCGATCGCATGGATGGCCAGCGTGGTCTTACCCGAGGATTCGGGACCGTAGATCTCGATGACCCGGCCCTTCGGATAGCCGCCCACACCCAGGGCGAGGTCCAGACCGATCGATCCGGTGGGGATCACCTCCACCTGCTCGATGGCATCATCGCCCATGCGCATGATGGCCCCCTTGCCGAAGGTCTTCTCCATCTTGTCCATCGTGAGCTGAAGGGCCTTCAGCTTCTCCTTGTTGATCTCCGCTGCCATGACTTATGGTGTGTTGGATGGTTACGTTGTGTTGAGCTAGGCCGTCTCGATGGTGTCGCCCGCGAGCACCTGGTGAGCGTGGTCCTTGGTGTTCACCTTCTCGATGATGCGGGCAATGCGCCCTTGCGGGTCGATGATGAAGGTGGTGCGATGCACACCATCGTAGGTCCGCCCCATGAACTTCTTCGGTCCCCAGACCCCGTAGGCCTTCGTCACGACGAGGTCCGGGTCGGCCAACAAGCGGAACGGAAGCCCGTGCTTGGTGGCGAACTTGAGATGCCTGGCGACGGTGTCCGGGCTCACGCCGATGACCACATACCCAGCCTCTTGCAGGATATCATGGGCATCGCGCAGGGCACAGGCCTGGGCGGTGCAGGCCGGCGTATCGTCCTTGGGATAGAAGTAGAGCGCGATGTACTGGCCTGCATGATCGGCCAGGCGCACGGGACGCCCGAACTGGTCCTCCCCGACCAGTTCCGGTGCCTTCGATCCGAGCTTTGGCTTCTTCATGCGCTTGACGACATTTCTGTCAACAACCTGACGCACAAATAAGCACCCAGAAGCGCCTTTGCCAAATTTCTCGGCACAAAAAGTTTTGAACAGGGAGCTCCAAGGGGCCATTCGAGCTTTGCGCAAGCGCCTGTCCGAAGTTCATTTATTATCGACGAATGGCGAAATATTAACGATGAACTTGACAAGCCCTTGACCTTTGCCCTAAGTTCGCATCACTCTTTCTCGACACGGGTCGCTCTTCAGGCCGCACCTCTGGACCATAGCTCGGACCAAACACCGAACTGGTCATGCGACCCCAACTTCAAGCCCTCCGGCAGGCCTTCGCCTCGCCCAAGGTGGCCGATACGCGGCCCCTCGATGTCGAACTCATCGGCCTGGCCCTCCTGATGGCCCTGGTCGTTGTCGGCCACCTGGTCACGGGTCAACCCTGAACGGCATGTCCGGATGCCCCCCGGCATCCTTTCGAAGAAGCAACGAACCCCCAATTCACTCGCACATGAGCAAACTGACGCTACGAAGTCGGACCGTGCTGGGTCTGTGCGCGCTGCTGTTGAGCGCGGCCGGCCTGGCACAAGCGGGCCGTCCTGCGCACCGCGCTGGCGCCGCATCGGACCCGGTCCATGACCATGGGCATCACGACATTGATGCCCTGCTGAACATGCACGACCAGGAGATCCATTTCACGGAGAACAAGGGGCAGTTCAGCCCCGGTGTGCTCTTCCGAGCGGACTTCCCCTACGGACAGGCGGTGGCCACCCCCCAAGGCATGGTGGTGACGGCCTTCGACCCCGTGGAAGTGGACAAACGCATTGCGGATGGCTTCGCGATCGAGGAGGAGCAGCGCCAGGGACGTCCGGCGCGTGAGCTCACCTGGAGGCGGCGCGGCCATGCGTGGCAGCTGCGTTTCGTGGGCGGCAACGCAACGGTGCGTACCGAGGGCCGCGACGCCCACCCCGAGGTGTCCAACTACTTCGTGGGCGATCGCCAGGCAACCGACGTGCGCAGCTTCCAGGAAGTGTGGTACCGCGACGTTTACCCGGGCATCGATGTGCGCTACTACCCGGCCAAGGACGGCTCGTTGGAGTATGACCTGATCGTGATGCCGGGCGCTGACGCCGGCCGCATCGCCATCGCCCACGACGGCATCGGCAAGATGCGCGTGAACGAGCAGGGCGAACTGCTGATCGAGACCCTGCTGGGCGAACTGGCCCACCCGGCGCCCTATGTGTACCAGCGGATCAACGGCAAGGAGATCGCCGTGGCCAGCCGCTACACGATCGAAGGGGCGAACACCCTCCGCTTCGAGCTGGGGGCCTATGACAAGCGGCATCCGCTGGTGATCGACCCGATCGCCATGCGCTGGGCCACCTGGATCAACACGAACAGCAGTGGCGACAATCACGGCCACTGCATCTGGGTGGACCCCACTGATGGCGCCATTTACGTGGTGGCACGTGTGGTGGGCACCACCGACCAGATCACCCCGGGCGCCTTCGATGAAACGGCCAACGGCAACCTGGAGATGATCGTGGGCAAGTACCTTGAGCCTTCCACGGTGGGCGGCAGCGGCACCCGCGTGTGGCAGACCTACATCGGTGGCGGTGGTGACGACAACCCCTATGCCATGGAGCAGGGCCCGGACGGGAACCTGTACATCACCGGCCAGACGAGCAGCACCAACTTCCCCCTGCTTGGCGGCAGCGCCTTCACCGGCAGCAGCATCAACCAACAGGCCCAGAGCGACATTGACATCTTCGTCCTGAAGATCAACACGGCGGGCAACAGCATCAAGGCCGCCGTGGTGGGCGGCAATGGCGCGGACGACAACTACGATGTGCGCCTGGCGGCCAACGGCGACGTGTTCGTGGCCGGCAGCACCACCAGCACCAACCTGTCCACGCTGAACTCCGGCAGCGGTGCCAGCAACACCAACAATGGCGGCGCGGATGTGCTGCTGTTCCGGATCAACCAGGACCTGAGCAGCCTGGTGTGGATGCGCAACTATGGCGGAAGCAGCACCGACCGTGCGAGCATCATGCTGCACAACCCCGTGAGCGGCGACCTCTTCGTGGGCGGCAACACCAGCAGCACCAACTTCCCCACGGTGAGCCCGCGGCAAAGCACCCGGGGTGGCACCAGCGCCGGTTTCATCCAGCGCTTGAACGGCACCACGGCCGCCACGGTCTGGTCCTCCTACTTCAGCAGCGACGCCAACGACGATGCCAACCTGCTGTGCATGGAGTTCAATGCCGACCGCACGCAGCTCTACTTCGGTGGGGTGACCGAGGGCCTCAACAGCGCGAACATCACGGCCGGCGCCTACGATACGGGACACAACGGGAGCAACGACTTCTATGTGGCCCGGATGGGCATCGACCAGAACTTCCTGGGTGGCACCTACGTGGGCGGCAGCGGCAACGAGGTGAACATGATGGGCCTGAACGTGGACCAGAACAACGATGTCTACGTGTTCGGCTACTCCAACAGCACCAACTTCCCGATGAGCACGGCACCGAACGTGCCGCTGCAGAGCACCAACCAGGGCAGCAACGACAAGGTCTTCTTCAAACTGGAGAGCGACCTCAGCGCACTGGAGTTCAGCACCTACTACGGCGGAACGGCCGACGATTACGATCCGGTGGGTGAGCGCGGCATCAAGTTCAGCAACTGCCGCATCTACACCATCGTCACCGC
>CAUJFM010000278.1 GCA_963169595.1 Bacteroidota bacterium
GAAGTGAACCTGGGCATTGACGGCGGAGGCTATGTGACAACATACAGCCACGCACTCGATACGAACCAGGAACTGGTGGAGGTGCTGGCCGGCAAGCTCGGCGGCTTTGCGATCTACCTGGGTATCATGCTCTTCCTGAACCTGTACCTCTTCTTCCGCGGTCGCCGCAAGAGCCGCGAGAACCGTCCGCTGCCCCCCGCCACGGATACAGCTGTCGCCGCTGCCTACTAAATCCCATGGGTGGGGACGACCCCGCCCCGACCACATGAAGACCATTCTCCTCGCCGGCGGTACCGGCACCATGGGCCGGATCCTCCAGGATCACTTCGTGAAGCACGGGTGGCATGTGATCGTCCTGACGCGCCAGCCCGATCGGCACGCGAAGGACAGCGTGACCTTCCTGCCCTGGGACGGCCGCACCCCCGGTGCCTGGACCCGTGAACTGGAGCGCGCCGATGTGGTGGTGAACCTCGCCGGCCGCAGCGTGGACTGCCGGTACACTGCCCGCAACAAGGCGCTCATCCTCAACAGCCGGGTGGACGCCACCCACGCGCTGGGCCAGGCCATCGAACGCTGCACCACGCCCCCGAAGCTGTGGATCAACCTGAGCAGCGCCACCGTGTACCGCCACGCCGAGGACCGCCCCATGGACGAGAACACCGGCGAGCTCGGCACCGACTTCAGTCCGCAGGTGGTACTGGCCTGGGAAAAGGCCTTCTTCGCACACCCACGACCGGGCGTGCGCCAGGTGGCCGTGCGTTGCGCCATGGTGTTCAGCAGGCAGGGCGGTGTCCTCCCCCGCTTCCGCCAACTGGTGCGCTTGGGACTGGGCGGGTACCACGGGCCGGGCACACAATATGTGAGCTGGGTGCACGAAGCGGACGTGGCCGGCTTCTTCCAATGGCTCATCGACACGCCACAGGCGGAAGGCATCCTCAACCTGGCCACACCGGAACCGCTGCCTGAGCGCGACCTGATGCGGCACCTCCGCGAGCGCATCGGCCACCTGCTGCACATCAACACCCCGGCCTGGACGCTGCCGATCGGCGCCTGGCTGATGCGCACCGAGGTGGAACTCGTGCTGAAGAGCCGGCGCGTGGTACCCACGCGGGCCTTGCAGCTCGGCTTCCGGTTCCGCTATCCACGGATCGAACCCGCTTTGGATGCCCTGTGCGCCAAGGCCCAACCTGTACGACCATGAAGACCTTCAAGCAACTGATGCGCTGTGATGGCAGCACCGGCCGCCTCACCTACCAACGCAACGTGGCCCTGCTCGCCGTGGGCAAGGCCGCGGTGGACCTGCTCACCCTGGTGTTGGTGCCAGCTACGGACGCCGGTGTGGTGGCCCTGTCGTGGCTGAACCCCTTCGTGCTCGTGGCCCCCTGGCTCAACGGTGCGATGCCCCTCGCCGTCTGTCTGAGCACATTCGCCTTCTTCGCCGGGCTGGTGTGGAACAGCGTGCACCGCCTGCGTGACGCAGGGACCGTCCACTGGCTGGGGCTGCTCGCCGCCGTGCCCTTTGTGAACCTGCCGGCGGCCGTGGTGATGGCCCTGCTGCCCACGCGTCGCCACACGGTCTGGGACCTGGTGTGACCGGCACCGCTCCTCCACGTCCCTCACCGTTCGTGTAACGCGCGCGAGGGATGAGGCGATGTCCGGTACTTTCGGACCATGATCGTCCTGAAGGACATCCGCAAGGCCTACCGCACCGGGGCCAACCTCCTGCAGGTGCTGAAGGGCATCGACCTGGAGATCACCGATGGGGAGCTCGTGAGCATCATGGGCAGCTCCGGTTCCGGCAAGAGCACGCTCCTGAACATCATCGGCATCCTGGACAACTACGACAGCGGGGAATACCGGCTGGACGGCATGCTGATCAAGGGCCAGACGGAGACCGAGAGCGCCCTGTTGCGGAGCAAGTACATCGGGTACGTGTTCCAGAGCTTCAACCTGATCGGCTTCAAGAACGCCTTGGAGAACGTGGCCCTGCCGCTGTACTACCAGGGTGTGCCGCGCCGCAAGCGCAACGAACTGGCCCTGGCCATGCTGGAGCGCGTGGGCCTGAAGGAGTGGGCCCATCACCTGCCCAACGAGATGAGCGGTGGTCAGAAACAGCGCGTGGCGATCGCTCGGGCACTGGTCGCCGACCCCAAGATCGTGCTGGCCGACGAGCCGACGGGCGCCCTGGACACCCGCACCAGCGCGGAGGTGATGGCCCTGCTCACCGAGGTGAACCGCGACCTGGGCAAGACCGTGCTGATCGTCACGCACGAGCGGGACGTGGCGGCGGCCACCCAACGCGTGATCTACCTGCGCGACGGGGTGATCGAGAACGCCCACCTGGACCCCAAGAGCCTGAGCACCTCCATGGACGGGGTGCGCGTCACGAACAAACCCGCAGGCGATGTTCGACCGTGAGCAATGGGCCGAGATCTTCGAAAGCATCGGCAAGAACAAGATGCGCGCCGTGCTCACAGGCTTTGCCGTGTTCTGGGGGATCTTCATGCTGATCATCCTGTTGGGCGCCGGGGCCGGGTTGCGCAATGGCTTCAGCTACAACTTCCGGAACACGGCCACCAACAGCATCCGCCTGCACGGCAATGAGACCAGCAAACCCTGGCAGGGCCTTCCGCCCAACCGGATCATCACCCTGGAGGAGGCCGACATCGAGGCCCTGCGCCACGCCATACCGGGCATCCAGTACATCAGCGGCCAGTACCGGGTGTGGCGGGGCAACAGCAGGCTGCGGTACGGCAAGAACACGGGCAGCTACAACATCCGAGGCATCCAGCCGGAGCATCGGCACCTGCAGCACCAGCGCATCATCGCCGGCCGTTTCATCAACGAGGTGGACCAGGTGCAGGACCGCAAGGTGATCGTGATCGCCGAGGATTGCCGCCAGGAGCTCTTCAAGGGGGAGGACCCGCTCCACAAATGGGTGAGCGTGAACGGCATCCCCTTCGAGGTGGTGGGGCTTTACGAATTCGAGGCCGGTGGCATGGAGCGCGGGTCGCGCAGCCCGGTCTTCATTCCGCTGAGCGCGGCCCAGAAGGTGTTCAACGCCAAGGGCCTCGTCGACGACATCACCTTCAGCTTCGCCGATGCCAGCATTGCCGGTGCCAAGGAGGCCGAGCAGCGCGCGGTGCACACCCTGGCACGCCGCCACAACTTCGACCCCACCGATGAGCGCGCCCTGTGGGTGAACAACAACGTGGAGAACGTGGGCACGGTCAGCTCCATCTTCAACGGCATCAACGCCTTCCTGTGGTTCGTGGGCATCGGCTCGCTCATCGCAGGGATCGTGGGGGTGAGCAACATCATGCTCATCGTGGTGAAGGAGCGCACCAAGGAACTGGGGATCCGCAAGGCCCTGGGCGCCACCCCGGCCAAGGTGGTGGGCCAGATCCTCATGGAGGCCATCTTCCTCACGGGCATGGCCGGCTGGGCGGGCCTGGTGCTGGGCGTCTTCCTGATGGAAGGCATCGCCAGCGTGGTGCCCGGCAGCGAGTTCTTCCGCGACCCCACCATCCAGATCGATGTGGCGTTGTGGGCCCTCCTTGCGTTGATCGTTTCCGGTGCCCTGGCCGGCTACATCCCGGCCCGCCGCGCCGCCGCCATCCGTCCCATCGAAGCCCTGCGATACGAATAGCCATGTTCGACAACGACCGCTGGGGCGAGATCTGGAACACGCTGAGCCGCAACAAGCTCCGCAGCTTCCTCACCATGTTCGGTGTGGGCTGGGGCATCTTCATGCTCGTGGTGATGCTGGGCATGGGCAACGGCCTGAAGAACGCCGTGCTCGGCGGCTTCGAAGGGTTCGCCACCAACAGCGCCTTCATGTGGACCATGCCCACCACCAAACCCTATGCGGGGTTCCAGAAGGGGCGCTACTTCAACTTCGACAACGAGGACATCGACATCATCCGCCGCAATGTGCCGGGCCTGGAGAGCTGCATCCCGCAACTGCAGCTGGGCGGCTGGCAGGGCGGCAACACGGTGACCTACGGCAACAAGAACGGTGCCTTCAGCATCTATGGCTGTGAACCGGCCGTGTTGCAGGTGGAGGCCGTGCGCATCCCCCAGGGCCGCTTCCTCAACGAGGCCGACCTGCGGAACGAGCGCAAGGTGGCCGTTATCGGGGTTGAAGTGGTGCAGCAGCTCTTCGGCGCACAGGACCCGCTGGGTGAACACATCAAGGTGAACGGCGTGTATTTCCAGGTGGTGGGCGTTTCCAAGAAGAAGAGCAGCGCCGAGATGGGCGACAACCCGGATGCCAAGATCTACGTGCCCTTCACCACCTTCCAGAAGGCCTTCAACAGCTTGAACGAGGTGCACTGGTTCACGCTGGTGGCCAAACCGGGCGTGGACGTGGCCGATGTGGAGAAACAGGTGCGCCTGCTGATGGCCCGCAAGCACAAGGTGGACCCCACGGACGAAGGCGCCTTCGGGGGGTGGAACATGCAGGAGTTCTACAACAACATGAACGGCCTGTTCCTGGGCATCGGGGGGCTGAGCTGGTTCGTGGGGATCTGCACCCTGCTGGCGGGCGTGATCGGCATCGGCAACATCATGCTGGTGAGCATCCAGGAGCGCACCAAGGAGATCGGCATCCGCCGCAGCATCGGCGCCACGCCCAAGGCCATTACGGGACAGATCGTGCAGGAGGCCCTCACCCTCACCTTCATCGCGGGCTACTTCGGACTGCTGGCGGGCGTGGGTGTGCTGGAGGCCGTGCGCAGCGTGGCGGGCGAGGCCGACTTCTTCAAGAACCCCGGCGTGGACCTCTTCGTCGCGCTCGTTGCCTTCGCCGTGCTGATCGGCGCGGGGCTTCTGGCCGGCCTCCTTCCAGCGCGGCGCGCATTGGCGATCAAGGCTGTTGATGCATTAAGGGCAGAATGATGGAAAGAGGTTGTCGGTTGATGGTTGTCCGGCTGGCTGATGACATCAGCCCCATCAACTGCACCCCATGGACCGACCATCTCCTTCAGGATAATAGCTATCCACGAACCAATTGAGCATCATGGCGACCATCCGCAGTTTCCAAGATCTCAGGGTCTGGCAGCAATGCCGGAGCATTCGGAGGGCGATCAGTTCGGCGGTCAAAAGCTGGCCAGCGGAAGAACGTTTCCGGCTCGTGGACCAGATCACCCGCTCAAGCCGTTCCAGCACATCCAACATTGCCGAAGGATATGGACGGTTCCATGAGCGTGATAACGTTCGGTTCTGTCGCATGGCCAGAGGGTCGCTCTACGAGACCCAGGACCATCTGATCACAGCTCTTGACGAGGGATGGATGCGTGAGGAGGAAGTGAACGCGCTGATGGTCCAGATCGAGGATGCCATCATCACCCTCAACGGCTACATGCGCTACCTGCTCCGACACGCGGACAACCCGTCCGGCCAGGTGTCCGAACCATCGGAGAACTACGGGGAGCTGTCCGGCCCTGTCGGTGATCCACCCAATGCTGACCAGCCCTTCATGGCCGACCTGTAACCGATCATCCGACCTGCAACCAACCACCGTGGTCGATCGCCAGGCGACCGACAACTGACATCAGACAACCGAGAACCGACAACGGCCCTCACACCATGAACAAGATCCTCAAATACCTCCTCTTCATCGGCCTGGGCGTCCTGTTCATCTGGACGCTTTACTTCCTGTACCAGAAAAGCGCGAGCAAGCCGGACGAGTTCGCCGTGGAGAAGCTCAAGCGCCATACGGTGGTGAAGAAGACCGTGGCGAACGGGAAGATCGTGCCGCGGAAGGAGATCCTGATCAAGCCGGTGGTGAGCGGCATCATCGCCGAGCTCTACGTGGAGGCCGGTGAGGTGGTGAAGCGCGACCAGCCGCTGGCCAAGATCAAGATCGTGCCCGACATGCTGAGCCTGAGCAATGCGGAGAACCGCGTGCGCAATGCCGAGATCGCCGTGCAGAACGCCCAGCTCAACTTCGACCGCAACAAACCGCTCGCCGACAAGGGCGTGATCAGCGCCGCCGAGATGCAGACCTTCGATGTGTCCCTGAAGAACGCCCGGCAGGAACTGGCCGCCGCGCAGGAGGCCCTGCAGGTGGTGCGCGATGGCATCAGCCGCAGCAGCGCCGGCAACACCATCGTGCGCAGCACCATCGACGGCATGGTGCTCGATGTGCCGGTGAAGGAGGGCAACAGCGTGATCGAGCGCAACAACTTCAACGAAGGCACCTCCATCGCCGCCATTGCCGACATGAACGACCTGATCTTCCAGGGCAAGGTGGATGAGAGCGAGGTGGGCAAGGTGAAACTGGGCATGCCCGTGCTGCTCACCGTGGGGGCCATCGACAACGCCAAATGGGATGCGGAGCTGGAGTACATCGCCCCCAAGGGGGTGGAGGAGAACGGCGCCATCCAGTTCGAGATCCGAGCGGCCGTGAAGCTCAAGGACGGGCAGAGCCTGCGCAGCGGCTACAGCGCCAATGCCGACATCGTGCTCGAACAACGCGACAGCGTGTACACCGTACCCGAGAGCATCGTGGAGTTCAATGCCAAGGGCGACAGTGCCTTTGTGCAGGCGAAGGACGGTGCAGGCTGGAAGAAGACCTACATCCGGACCGGTCTCAGCGACGGCATCAACCTCGAGGTACTGGAAGGTGTTGGACCGGAGACCGAGCTGAAGGGCGCGAAGAAGGAGCCCGTGGCGGAAGTGAGCGTCAAGGTGGATTGATCGTGGTGGCAGGCCCCGCGATCATGCGGGCCAACGGCCTATTGCACCAGGACGAACCGGCAGCTGCGGTCCAGCAGGCGAACGGTATAGGCCCCTCGCAATGACGTGCTCATCTGCACGGTGAACGACAGGGCATCGGTGCTGATGTCCCCGGTGTGGACCTGGCGTCCCGTGGCCAGTTCAATGACCTGCACGGTTCCCTGCTCTACCGGCTCTTCGGTGAACACCCGGAGCCGTCCATCCGCGTCCGCAGTACAGCGGAGCGCCCCCCTATCGGGTTTGACGGTCGCGGTGACCACACCGAGATCGTTGACGGTGCCATCCAGGTCGATCTGGGTCAACCGATAGAACCAGGTGCCTGGCGACACGTCGTGATCCACATGGACATAGTCCACGCGATGCAGGCTCTCACCAGCGGTGGCGATGGTGGTGAGGTGATCCCATTCGATGCCGTTCGCAGAGCGCTCCAAGAGGTAATGGCTGGCGCCTGATTCCGTGGCGGTGGCCCAGTGGAGCCGCACATCGAGGTCGGCCACTTCGGCCGTGTATTCAATGAGCTCCACAGGGAGCACGTTCACCGGCCAACCCATGGGGCCGCTGACGGTCCCATCGGTCGCCTGCCAGTAGGTGGTGCTGCAGATGCGTATGGTCTGGCTGCTCCCCGAGGCGTTCGGCACCACCTGTCCGCCGGGATAGATGATCACCGCGCTCCCACACGGCATGGTGATCTTGGCACCACCGCCATCGAACCGCCATGTCCCGTAAACGATGACGGCCATGTGGCTGCCGGAATAGGTGATGTTGGCGTTGATCGTCACCTGGCGGCTCGCGGGAATGATCAGTGTATCACCGGCCGTAGGTACCGTGCCGCAACTCCAGGTGCTGGCTGTGCTCCAGTTCCCCGAAGCCACCGCAGTACAGATCCGCGCCTGGGCCTGCGCTACCAGCCCCAAGGCCAGTATCATGATCAGCTCCCGCAGTCGAACACCCGTCCTATCTCCCTTTCGTTCACACATGGGTCGGCGGCTCATACGCCCATCCGGGCCGCGGGGTTACAGCCGGTGCCCGTGCTGCAACACGCTGGATCACCCATCTTCGCACCATGAGCCTACGGACGTTCCTCCCAGTAGCGGCACTTGCCTGCACCTTGCACGCATCCGCCCAACAGCCCGATCTCAACGCCCTCGACACCTACATCGCCGATGCCGTGGTGAAGTTCGATCAGCCCGGTCTGGCCGTGGGCATTGTGAAGGACGGCCAGTTGGTGTGGAGCAAAGGCTACGGCAAGCTGGACCTGGCCAAGCCCGAGCCCGTGACGCCCAACAGCATCTTCTTCGTGGCCAGCATCAGCAAGGCCTTCACCGCCTGCGCCGTGGGCCTGCTGGTGGACGATGGCAAGCTCGCCTGGAACGACCCGGTGATCAAGCACATGCCCTGGTTCAGCACACCGAACCCTTACGTGACCCAGCACATGATGGTGAAGGACCTGCTCTGCCACCGCAGCGGCTGGATCACCTTCGATGGCGACCTGCTGTGGTACGGCACCAACTACGACCAGCGCGAGATCCTGCAGCGTCACGCGCACGAGCCCTTCACACACGCCTTCCGCGATGAGTTCGGCTACAGCAACCTGATGTACATCGCCGCCGCACAGCTGATCGAAGCGGTGAGCGGCAAGACCTGGGACGCCTTCATCACCGAACGCATCCTGCAACCGCTGGGCATGACGCGCACCACCGTGGAGACCGCCGACCTGGTGCGCTTCACCGATGTGGCCCTGCCCCACGTGCGCAAGGGACAGGACCCCGCCGCACCCCAAAGGAGCATGCCTTACCAGTCACTGCAAGGGGCCGATGGGGCCACCGGCATCAACAGCTGCGTCACCGACCTGGCCAAGTGGGACGCCATGTGGGCCGACGAGGGCAAGGTGAACGGCAAGCCCTTCCTGAGCCCGGCCACCTACAGCACCCTCACCAGCTCGCACCTGCCCATGGGCGGTCGTCGTGAAGGCGCCGCGCTCGGCTGGTTCCTGGAAGAGAACAACGGCCACACCGTGATCACCCACAGCGGCGGCATGCCCGGCTTCATCCTCAACCACGCCGTGGTGCCCGACAAGGACCTCGCCGTGATCGCGCTGGGCAACGGGGAGAGCTACAGCGTCTTCGCCATCACCAACAAGATCCTGGACCTGTACCTGGGCGACGGGAAGGCCGACCCTGTGGCCGACATGCTGCCCCGCCTGAAGAAGCGTGATGAACGTGAGGCCAAGCGCCGTGCCGACCGCCTGGCGGCCCGTGTGCCGAAGACCAAGCCTTCGCTCCCCCTGGGCAGCTACGCCGGCACCTACACGGACAAGATCTACGGCACCGCCACCATCACCGAGGTGAACGGCACCCTGCAGATCACCTTCCAGCCGGCCAAGGACCTGCTCACCGGCACGCTGGGCCACTGGCACTACGACACCTTCCAGTGGCAGCACGCCGACCCCTTCCTGGAGCCCGGCTACATCACCTTCACCTTCGATGCCGACCACAAGGTGACCGGTTTCAAGGTGGACCTGCACAGCCCGGACTTCCACTTCTACAAGCTGGACTTCAAGCGGTAGGCACGTTGCCTAACGATCGGCGCTGGGCGTAAGCAGAGCCTCCACGCGTTCCAAACGTTGCAACAGGTCTGCCTGCTGCATCCTCAGGGCCTCCAGTTCGGCACGCAGCACGCGGTTCTCCTCATCGAGCTCGCGCAACGCCTCCACGGCCAGTGCCTCGAAGCCACGTATGGTGAGCCGCTTGTAGCCGTCCACCTCCTCCACCCAATCGGGCAGCACGGGCTCCACTTCCTGCGCGATGAACCCGATGCGCGTGCCACCCAGCTCGTGGATGGATGCGGGGTCCTTGTAGACGTAGGAGACGCCCCGCAACCGCAGCAGGAGGTCCAGTGATCCCTGCAGCGGGGCGATGTCACGCTTCAACCTTTGGTCCGAAGCGGTGGACCAACTGCCCCCACCAGGCTTGGCTGCGCTACCGTTGCACAACAGGCTGAAGCCCTCGGTGTTGGTGGTGCCGATGCCCACGCTGCCTTCCACCAGCAGACCGTTCGCAGGTGCGGCAGCTGTGCCGGCGAACCCCTCGCCCACCACCGCGCCACCGGCCACATCCAGCTTGTTCGCGGGCAAGCTGGTGCCGATCCCCACCCGGTAGGGCGGGCGTGTGTACACCACCTGCTCAGATTGCCAGGGAGATGATATGACCACCCACGTACTATCTGCCAGCATCATGGCCTGCCGGGACAGCGCGGCGAAGGGCACACACTTCAGGTCAGCGCCACCGACCGGCACATAGTTCGTTCCACCCGTGATATCCATTTCCACACCCAACCCGAACATGGCGGCTCCGAACCACTGGATATCCTCGAAACTTCCGAAAGCACCGATGCCCGTGTACTCCCCCTCTCCGATCCTGGTGGTCAACACCCCCTGGCCATCGGTGGTCACGGTCTGGGTCTCCTCATAGGCAACGGCCAACCCCCAACTGATGAGGAACTTGATGCCCACGGTCTGGTAGGGCAGCGGATCCCCGTTGGCGTTCCGCACCACAGCCTGGTAATTGGTGGACGTGAAGGGCATGGTTGGTTGGGCGAACAGCGGCCAGGTCGCCAGCACAGCGAGTTGTAGGAGGAAGAAGCGGGTGCGCATGATGGTGGTGATCATGGGGTTGAACAGGACTTCAAGGCATCTGGGCCTGACGAACGGCGGTGGGAATGCTGCCTCCGATGGTGATGAGCACGAGGTCGCGATCGTTCTGCGCCCCCACGTACCGGACAATGCCATCCATGTTGACATCGGCCGGCCAATAGCCGAAGGCCACGCTGGTTGGCACGGGACCATCAATGGTCAACAGGATGGCATCCCGGTCATTGCCCGCGCCGGCATAACGCACCAGACCATCCGCCGTGATGTCGCCGCACCACAGCAGGAAACGCCCATCCTCCATGGACTGTGCCTCATTTCCGTAGGTCGGCGTGGAGCCATCCGTCAGGTCCACCATGGCGGGCGCCTCGCTCAGCTGAACCGGGTGAAGCGTGAGCACAGGCAGGTGATTGCGGTGGTGCACGGCGATGAAGTAGGTCCCGGAAGGCCGGTAGAAGGTGACCGCTGACAGGCCATCCAGGTCCACGATGTCCCCATCACGCTGCACCAAGGCCCTGCGCGTGGCCACCACCGCGCTCGTATCCAGCGCGTCCCGCAACTCCAAGTACACCCAATCCACCACGGCATCCGCTCCATCCGTGGCCAGCACGGCCGCCGGCACGAACGACCATGTGGGGTCGGCCACGCGCGGATAAGCCGCCTCCTCGTAGGGCGCGAATTGTGGAATGAACCCTTCCATGCGAAGGTGATCATGCATGAGGCCCTCGGCACCACCCCAAGCCCCTTGTAACAAGGCTTTGATGTTGAGGCGCACCCGCACGCGGGAGCCCTGCTGGAAGCCCTCCGTGATGAAGAGCGCATCCGAGCCCTGCATGCCGATGATCATTTCCCCGACCGT
>CAUJFM010000279.1 GCA_963169595.1 Bacteroidota bacterium
CGAGCACGACCTGCGGCCAGGTATCGTGGCGGCCAACCAATTGCTCATGGACATCGCCCGCACCCTGCCCGGCGACCTGGATGCCCTGGCCGTGCTGCCCGGCATCCGGCGATACCAGGTGGAGCACTTCGGAAGTGCCCTGCTGAACGCGCTTTAACAGCTTTTCTCGGGATCCGACCAGCTGGGTGATACAAGTCACTTAGTCGGATAGCGATGTCACTATACGTTTGCATCGCAATGACAACGGTCATCCACACTACACCCCTCGACGAACGCATCGGAGTGGACAAACTGGCGAAGGTCAGCGAACTGCTCCGCGTGACCGCCCACCCCCAGCGGTTGGCGATCCTGGACGCCCTGCGGCACCACGAGCGCATGTGCAACCGCGAACTGCAACAGTTGCTCGGCATCGAGCAGGCCATCCTGAGCCAGCACCTCACCCTGATGAAGGACCGGGGCATCCTCGCCTGTCACAAGGAGGGGAAGTTCACCTTTTGGGAGGTGAGGCGCACCGAACTGCTGAACGTACTGGACTGCCTGGAGAACTGCTGCCCGAACATCTGACCCCATGGAGATCCTCGGTTATATCGGCGCCATCCTCATGGGCTTGTCCCTCGGCCTCATCGGCGGAGGTGGCAGCATCCTCACCGTGCCCATCCTGGTCTATCTGTTCAGCATCGATGCGGTGCTGGCCACGGCCTACTCGCTCTTCATCGTGGGGCTCACCAGCCTCATCGGCTCCTTCAGCCACATGCGCCTGGGCAACATCCATTGGCGCACGGCCATCGTGTTCGGCATCCCGAGCATCCTCGCCGTCTACGCCACCCGGGCGTTCCTGGTACCCGCCCTCCCCGACCCGCTCTTCAACCTGGGTGAGCTGGCGGTGAGCAAGGCGCTCGGCATGCTTATCCTGTTCGCGCTGCTCATGGTGGCCGCAGCCTACAGCATGATCCGCAAGCCCAAGGACAAGGCGAGCAGCACGAAAAGCGGTGAGGTGAGCTTCAACTATCCCCTGATCCTTGCGGAAGGCGCGGTAGTGGGCACCATCACCGGATTGGTCGGCGCCGGCGGCGGCTTCCTCATCATCCCCGCCCTGGTGCTGCTGGCCAAACTGCCCATGAAGCAGGCGGTGGGCACCTCCCTCATCATCATCGCCGCCAAGAGCCTCATCGGCTTCACCGGCGACCTGGGTGGCAACGAGCTCATCGACTGGAACTTCCTGCTGGTGTTCTCCTCCATCGCGGTGGTGGGCATCATCGCCGGCAGCCTGCTCAGCAAACGCATTCCGAACGAAAAGCTCAAGCCCGCCTTCGGCTGGTTCGTGCTGGTCATGGGCGTGTACATCATCGCCCGCGAACTCTCCAACCTCAGCTAACACACGGGCCTCATTCCCATCGCCCGGACCCAACCAAAACGCAAAACAACCCCCATCATGAAGATCGAACAGATCTATACCGGCTGCCTGGCACAAGGCGCATACTACATCGAGAGCAACGGCGAGGCCGTGATCATCGATCCGCTGCGCGAAACGCAGCCCTACCTGGAGCGTGCCCAACAAAGCGGCGCGACCATCAAGTACGTGCTGGAGACCCACTTCCACGCCGATTTCGTGAGCGGCCACCTGGACCTCTCCAAGAAGACCGGTGCACCCATCGTGTACGGCCCCAACGCCAACCCGCAGTTCGATGCGCACATCGCCACCGATGGTGAAGTGCTGAAGGTGGGCAAGGTGACCATCACCGTGCTGCACACGCCCGGCCACACCATGGAGAGCACCACCTACCTGCTGAAGGACGAGAGCGGCAAGCCGCACGCCATCTTCACCGGCGACACGCTCTTCATCGGCGACGTTGGCCGCCCCGACCTGGCGCAGAAGATGGGCGCGCTGACCATGGAGGACCTGGCCGGCTACCTGTACGAGAGCCTGCACACCAAGATCATGACCCTGCCCGATGACGTGCTGGTGTACCCCGCGCACGGGGCCGGCAGCGCCTGCGGCAAGAACATGAGCAAGGAGACCTGGGATACACTGGGCAACCAGAAGAAGACCAACTACGCGCTGAAGGCCGCGACCAAGGAGCAGTTCATCAAGGAGGTGACCGACGGCCTGCAGCCGCCCCCCGCCTACTTCCCCCAGAACGTGGCCATGAACAAGGGCGTGATCGAGAGCGTGGACAGCGTGAAGGAGCGTGGCATGCGTGCCCTCACCCCTGACCAGTTCGAACTGGTGGCCGAGACCGAAGGGGCCCTGGTGCTCGACACGCGCGGTGCGCAGACCTTCAAGGACGGCTTCGTGCCCCGCAGCATCAACATCGGCATCAAGGGCGACTTCGCTCCCTGGGTGGGCGCCATGATCCCCGATGTGAAGCACCCGCTGCTGTTGGTGACCGACGAGGGCATGGAGGATGAAGTGTTGACGCGCCTGGCCCGCGTGGGCTACGACAACGTGTTCGGTTACCTGAAGGGCGGCATCGCAGCCTGGAAGGCGAGCGGCAAGGACGTGGACACCATCGAGAGCATCTCCGCCGAGGAGTTCGCCAAGCGCTTCCACGCGAGCAAACTGCGTGTGGTGGATGTGCGCAAGGACGGCGAGTACGAGGCCGAGCACGTGGACGGCGCCTGGCATGCCTCGCTCCAGTACATCAACCAGAACCTGGCCGCCTTCAGCAAGGAGGAGACCAACTACATCCATTGCGCCGGCGGCTACCGCAGCATGATCGCAGCAAGCCTGCTGAAGGCCCGCGGCTGGCACAACATCGTGGATGTGGCGGGTGGCTTCAACGCCATCAAGAACAACACGGACGTGAAGGTGACGGACTACGTCTGCCCGAGCACCTTGAAGAAGTAAACCGAAGCGAATGGTGAATGGTCAATGGTGAATGGGGCGCCGCACAGGCATTCCCATTCACCATTCGCCAACGACCATCCACCAAGATTCCCCAACCCATGCTCGAGACCCTGAAACAACCCTGGCCATGGTACGTGGCCGGTGCCCTGATCGGCCTCACCGTACCCTACCTGCTGCTCGTGGGCAACAAGACCTTCGGCATCAGCAGTTCCCTGCGTCACCTCTGTGCCGCCTGCATACCTGGCAATGTGAAGTTCTTCAAGTACGACTGGAAGAAGGAGGCCTGGAACCTGTTCTTCGTCGGCGGCATCGCGTTGGGCGCGTTCATCGCTGCGTTCTTCCTGAGCAACCCTGACCCCATCGTGCTGGCCGAACCGACCCAGGAGTACCTCGCCAGCAAAGGGATCCCGGACACCACACAACTACTGCCGGCCGAGATCTTCAGCTGGGAGCAGCTCTTCACGCTGCGCGGCCTCATCTTCATGGTGATCGGTGGCTTCCTGGTGGGCTTCGGCACCCGCTATGCCGGCGGTTGCACCAGCGGCCACGCCATCATGGGCCTCAGCAGCCTGCAATGGCCCAGCCTCGTGGCCACCGTGATGTTCATGGTCGGCGGCATCATCATGACCTGGTTCATCCTGCCTCACCTGCTCACTCTTTGACCGAACGGAACATGGAAAAGATCATCCAACCCATTCCTGTGGCACAGTCCGATCTGGCCCAGCGCGAACTCGATGCCATGTGCGTCAACGAGAGCGAGCTGAAACACCCGTGGTGGTACAACCTGAAGTATGCGGCCTGGGGCGTGCTCTTCGGCATCGTCTTCGTGAAGGCCGAGATCGTCAGCTGGTTCCGCATCCAGGAGATGTTCCGCTTCGAGAGCTTCCACATGTACGGCGTGATCGGCACGGCGGTGATGGTGGGCCTCATCAGCGTGCTGCTCATCAAGCGCACCAAGGCGAAGACCATCTACGGCGAGGAGATCCACATCCCGAACAAGGAGTTCAACAAGGGGCAGATCTACGGCGGCCTGATCTTCGGACTGGGCTGGGCCATCACCGGCGCATGCCCGGGACCACTGTTCGCCCAGGTCGGCGCCGGCTTCGGCGTGGTGATCGTGACCTTCCTGAGCGCGTGGGCCGGCACCTGGGTCTACGGCTACTTCCGCGACAAGCTCCCCCATTGAGCCGGTGACCCACCTTCAACCGCTCCTCCGCCATGCTCAACACGGTGATCATCCTCATCGCCACGCTGCTCGTGCTGGTGGTGCTGCACGTCCTGGACGGAGCGGTGAAGGCCATGAACGAGCGCGCAGGGCTGCCCCAGGGGAACGGCATGCGCAACACCATCCGCGCCGTATGGGTGCTCCTCGCACTGGTCGTGGCCCAGTTCTTCATCCCCGCCGACCTGTTCGAACCGCCCCCGCCCCAGCAGGCCGTGTACACCACCGACAGCCTGTGGACAGGTGCGGATACCACGCGGCTTGCCTACCTGGATGATGAGCAGGAGGAACTGGTCCGCTACGGCCGCGAGCTGATCCGCAACACGGCCCACTATCTCGGACCGCAGGGTACCGTGGCCCAGTTGACCAACGGCATGAACTGCCAGAACTGTCACCTGAACGCGGGCACCAGACCTTGGGGCAACAACTATGGCGCGGTATGGAGCACCTATCCCAAGTTCAGGGCACGCAGTGGTGGCACGGAGACCGCGGCCAAGCGCGTGAACGACTGCTTTGAGCGGAGCCTGAACGGCACCGCATTGGACACCAGCGGCCGGGAGATGCGTGCGATCCTGGCTTACATGGAATGGCTTTCCACGGGGATCACCCACGGTGACAAGGCCAAAGGACGTGGCATCGTGGAGCTCGCCTACCTGGACCGGCCCGCGGACCCCGGGCGGGGCAAGGTGATCTACGATGGCAAATGCGCCAGCTGTCATGGTGCCGATGGCCATGGCGTGGAACTGGCCAATTCGGATGCCTATCAATACCCGCCGCTGTGGGGTGCGCACAGCTACAACGAGGGGGCCGGCCTCTACCGCATGAGCCGTTTCGCCGGATACGTGAAGGCCAACATGCCACTGGGCGCTTCGTGGGACAGCCCCCTGTTGAGCGACGAGGAGGCATGGGACGTGGCCGCCTACGTGAACAGCCAGGAACGACCTTCGAAGGACCTTGCCGGCGACTGGCCCGACATCAGTAAAAAGCCTGTCGATCATCCCTTCGGGCCGTTTGCGGATACCTTCCCCGAAACACAGCACAAATACGGGCCCTACGGCCCCATCGCCGCCTATTACAAGAAGCCATGAGCGAGATCATCCACCCTCCCGGCTGCACCTGCGGCGCGCATGATGAACACACCTACTCCGTCAGTCGGCGTCAGGCGTTGAGGTCGCTGGGCGCCCTGGGTGCGGGGCTCACGCTCGGCCCCACGGTGGCGCTCGGCTCCATGGGCGATGGGCAACGCCGCGAAGAGCTTGTGGGCAGTCGCGCGGTGCAGAGCGGCCAGGCCGGCAAGTTCACCATCCTCTTCACCAGCGACATCCATGCCCAGCTGCACACCCATGATGAGTTCTTCCTGGAGAACGGCAAGCCCGTGTACAAGAAGCGCGGAGGCTATGGTGTGCTCAAGACCATGATCGACACGCTGCGCGCCGAGGACCCGCAGAACACGCTGGTCATCGATGGCGGCGACTGCTTCCAGGGTGGTGGTGTGGCGGCGATGAGCGAAGGACGCGCCATCGTGCCGCTGATGAACCATATCGGTTACGACCTCATCCTGCCGGGCAACTGGGAAGTGGTGTACGGCAAGGAGAACATGCTGAAGGACCTAGGTGGCTACCGCGCCGCGAAGGTGTGCGCGAACATGTGGCATGAGAAGGTCTTTGAAGGATGTCCACCATCCAGCGACCTGCATGGCGATCAGGCAGGTGAGCTCATCTTCCCGCCCTACTGGACCACGGTGGTGGCCGGGGTGAAGATCGGGTTCATCGGCTACAACGATCCGCTCACGCCGAAGCGGCAATCCCCGGCCTACAGCTGCGGCATCCGCTTCACCAAGCCCGAGGTGAACGTGGCCAAGTACGTGCGGATCCTGCGCGACTATGAACAATGCGCCATGGTCTTCCTGGTGACCCACATGGGCCTGGCCCAGCAGGTGGACCTCGCGAACAAGAACGAGGTGGAGGGCGTGGACCTCATCCTGGGTGCGGACACGCATGAGCGCGTGCGCAAGCCCCTCGAAGCGAAATACAGCAAGGTGGTGGAGCCTGGCGCCTTCGGTTCCTTCCTCGCTCGCCTGGATGTGGTGGTGGAGAACGGCCAGGTGAAGGACAGCCACTACGAACTGCTCGACGTGGACCCGGAGCGCTATGCCGCCGATGCGGGCATGCTGAAGCTCGTGGATGAGGTGAGCGCGCCCTACAAGGAGCAACTAGGCAAGGTGGTGGGCAGCACGAAGAACACCCTGGTGCGCTATTACGTGATCGAGAATCCCATGGATAACCTCATCACCGATGCACTGATGTGGAAGCTAAAGCCCGATATCGCCATCAGCAATGGCTTCCGTTTCTGCCCGCCGATCGTGGCCGATGGGAAGAACCCCACGCCCATCACCAACGACCACCTGTGGAGCATGATCCCCGTGGACAGCGATGCCAAGTACGGCGAGGCCACAGGCGAACAGCTCTGGAACTGGCTCGAGAAGGAACTGCACAACGTGTTCGCGAAGGACCCCGCCAAGCGCTTCGGCGGATGGGTGGTTCGCTTCAAGGGCATGACGGCCAACTTCACCATGCACAACGACCTCGGAAAGCGGGTGAACTGGATCAAGGTGGGCGGCAAACCCATCGACCTGGACCGCTACTACACCATTGCCGCCTGCGATCGTGAAGGCGACCCGGATCACGTGCTTTGCCGTCTGGAACACGTGCGCAACCCGCGTCTCGCGGGCATCACCATGCACACCATTCTGCGCGAGTACTTCGGCAAGTTCAGTCCCGTGGCGCCCAAGGTGGAAGGCCGTATCACCGCCACGGATGCACCACAGCACATCCTGAGCCAGTTGGAAGGCTACGATTACGAGTTCCGGTGAGCAGAGTCACTGAAGCTCTGTAGGCGACAGCGGGACCTTTGTCCTCGATCATGAAAAAGCTTCTTCTCCTCCTGCTCCTCGCTCTTCCCGTGCTGGGTTCCCTCAAGGCCCAGGAGACGCCATCGAAGCACCGTATCGTGATGCAGTTGGTGAGCGGCGACACGCTCGTACACAAGGGCCTGATGCGCCAGCTGCGCAACATGCTGGAGGCGGCACCCACCATGCAGTTGGAGGTGGTGTGCCACGGCCCGGGCATGGACCTGCTGATGAGCGACCGCAGCATCGTGGCCGACAAGGTGAAGCAGTTCAGCGAGCGGGGCATCGTTTTCCTCGCGTGCGAGAACACGATCAAGGAGCGGAACCTGGACCGGTCCAAGGTGCTGCCAGAGGCCGGCTACGTGAAGGCCGGTATCATCCACATCGTGGAGCGGCAGGAGGACGGTTGGAGCTACATCAAGGCGGGCTTCTGACCAACATCGAAGCATCGTGCTGCGACGCATCGGCATCCTTCTGTTCGTTCTCGCCGCGACAAGCGCTGAAGCACAACAGACCGACACGGACCTCCCTCCCAGCGATACGCTGAAACAGGGCAGTTCATTACCAGAGGTCATCCGCAAGGGCACATTGGAAGGGCGCTTCCGCGTCTTCCTCATGGGCACACTGAACGATGGCGCCCCAGCGGACTATCACGCACAAGCTTTTGGAGGCTCACTGGGGTTCTCTTCATTGCGATGGAACGGGATCCAGCTGCGCATGAGCGGCGGATACACCTTCGACCTGTGGAGCTCCGACCTCACGAAGCCCGACCCGGTCACCGGACAGCCGAACCGGTACGAGATCGGCCTGTTCGACCTGACCAGCTCACGCTCCGACAACCAGCTCGCCTACGTGCAGCTCTTCCAGCTCAACTACCGCTCGCGTGATGAACGCACATCCGTCATCTTCGGCCGCCAGGAGCTCACCACCCCGTTCATCAATCCGCAGGATGGCCGGATGCATCCGGGCCTGGCGGAGGGGCTTTGGGGCTTGCACAAGAGCAGAAAGGGCATCCGCGTTGAAGGCGGCTGGATCTATCGCATGGCGCCGCGGTCAACGGCCAGTTGGTACACCGTTGAGCAGAGCATGGGACTCTACCCGACCGGGCTCGGCGTCGATGGGAGGCCCAGCCGCTATCCGGGACAGGTCACCACGCCAGGCATTGTCATGGCAGGTATCGGCATCCCCCTGAAGAACAAGCTCAACATCTCCGGCTGGAACATGGCCGTGCCCAACGCCTTCAACACCTCCCTGCTCCAACTGGAACGTGGTTCACGCGACGACCGCTGGATGATCGGGGGCATGGTGGTGCGACAGGACCGTTTGATGAACGGAGGGAACAAGGCGGACAGCCTGGCCTATTTCCAGCATGATGCGTCCATGGCGATCAGCGGGCGTCTCCGCATGAATCTCGGGCGGTTCCGATGGCAGGCCAACTACACGCGCATCACCGCAGATGGACGTTACGTGATGCCCCGTGAATGGGGACGCGATCCATTCTACACCTTCCTGCCCCGTGAGCGCAACGAAGGCCATGGGGATGTGCATGCCGCCACGATCAACCTCATTTGGCGCACCAAGAGCGGCTGGCGCATCCAGGCCGATGCGGGCCAGTACTGGCTGCCTGCGATCAGCAACGTCCAATTGAACAAGTATGCTTTACCGGCCTACCAGCAGTATGACGTGAACGTTCAGTACCAGTTCAAAGGGAACTGGAAAGGCCTTGCTGCGCAGTTCATCTACCTGATGAAGCTCCCGATGCCCGATGCCATCCACACCAGCAGGCAGGCCGTGAACAAGGTGGACATGCATCACGCGGAGCTGATCATCAACTACGCGTTCTGACACAGTTGCCTCTGTGACGCAGATCACCGCTTGGAGCTGAACGGCCCGACGACCTTTGTGAACCAATAACGCTCGATCAAATGGGAATTCTTCAAACCCTGTTCGGCATCGGAGGCCCCAAGGTGGACCTCGGCCAGAAGATCAAGGAAGGCGCCACCATCGTGGATGTCCGGACACCGGAGGAGTTCAGGTCGGGCCACGTCAAGGGCGCGATCAACATCCCCTTGGACCGGGTGCAGGCCCAGATGGGTAAGATCAACAAGAACAAGCCCGTGATCACGTGCTGCCGCAGTGGTGCGCGCAGTGCGATGGCCGCCGATGTACTGAAGCGGAACGGGTTCGAGTGCTACAACGGCGGCGCGTGGACCTCGGTGCGGGCCTTGAAGGGATGAACCGCCAGTTATACGCTTGGCACTGGTCACGTTGGCCCCGGGCCGGCCTGGCACTTGCCTTCCTGGGACGAACGTGGTGGGGAAATGACCCTCTGGCACTTCTTCCTGCTCCGATCTTCGGGGTGAAGGCCGTGTTCGACCTTGGCTGTGGACCGGGCAACTGTCATATGCCGAGCCTGCCACCGGCGGCCGACAGCGGACCAAAGGATGGCGTGCCCACCTCCAATGCTACATCCACAACGTCCTGTGGAAGGTAATGGTCCAGCACGGACGGACCATCCGGTGGTGCACCTTAGCTTCGACGCGAACCAATCCTATTTCAACCATGAAGATCATCCGCAAGACCGCATTCGTACTGGCCCTTGGGTCACTGACCATTACGCAGACCGGCTGCTTCGGCGAGTTCGCCTTGGTGCGCAAGGTGTATAACTGGAACCAGGACATCGGAGGCAAGTTCGTGAACACCCTGGTGTTCTATGCGCTGAACATCATCCCTGTGTATGGAATAGCCAGCTTGGTTGACTTTGTGATCCTGAACCTCATCGAGTTCTGGAGCGGCAGCAACCCGGTCTCGATGAAAGAGGGCGACTATGAGATGCAGCTCACCACCATCGATGGGGTGGACTACAAGATCGAAGCCACCAAGGACACCTTCACCACCACCCAGCTCAGCGGCGAGAAGGCTGGCGAGGTGCGCGTGATGAAGTTCGACCGCACCAACAAGACCTGGAAATACACGGACAGCGAGGTGTGCGACCAGCCGGTGATGACCTTCCTCGATGACCAGGCTGATGCCATCCGCGTTTACACGGAGAAGGGTGCAGTGGACCTGACCAGTGAGGAGATGAACGATCAGACCGCCTTGGATGCGAAGTTCGCCTCCTGCGGTTACGAGGCACTGGCCAGCCACTGAGGGTGGCCGCTGAAATGAGGAAAGCCTGGCGGTCTGCCAGGCTTTCCTCATTTCAGCGGGGATCGATCGGCGATCTCCAGTACCACCAGCCATGGATCGACCCGCAAATGGTCCACATGCCCCATTCGGGTGTGGTCCCAGGACAGGTAGTGCACATGAATGTTCGCATCGTGATGAACGAAGATGCCATGATGCTGCGTGGAGAAGAACCCGATCAGCGTGCCTTCGTTGCCGCGGTCCATGTACTTCACTTGGTGCATGTGTGCCTCTTCGGGACTATGGATGATGACACCCGCAGGCACGTTCATCACATGGAACCCGATCTCCTGGCCTACCAGGCCGCGCAGGCGGAAAAGGAAGGGATGCTTCCGGTCCTTCGCCCAATGCGTCAGGAACGCATCGAGGCTGCGCAGGTCCACCACATGATCCGGTAAAGGCACCAACGTCCAGGTGGCCGCATCAACACGTACGAAGAAGGGGGCCTGCACATCCCTGCGCTCCTCCACCACGATCGCGCTGTCGCCCACGACGCGGGAGACGAAACAGCGGCCGTCCACCAGGGTGATCTCCCCTGTCAGGAAGGCCAGTGGACCAATGCCGTACATGCCGGGACGTGCGATCGAGTCCATGGAGATAAGGCCTCCAAGCTGGCCTTCCCACATGGTGCTCCGCATGGAACCGGTGGGAACGACCTGCGCGGACAACAGGAACGGCACCAAGGCCCAAGCAAGGAGTGCCGCACGCATCATACACCGGAGCCCCTCAGGGGAGAAGGTCACAGGAAACGCATGTTGCACAGCGATCACGATCACCGGTAAGGCAGGTCGTGTACACCATCCTGAACTGATTGAGCAGCAGGCACGACCCGCAGCCCAGGGTCCCATGGAGATTGGGATGGTTCGTGGTGTTCGTCGGGTCATGCACGTCGATCACCAAGGCGTGTTCCTTCGTGGCGGCATACTCCAACACCCCATCGGTCTTCACGGTGAGCACATAAGGGCTGGACATGGTGGCCTCGCCGGTCACCTTCACCACGTGCTTGTTCTCGTCCATCACCTCGGAAACGTAGGTCATGGTATCCTCTCTGGTGGAGGCTTTGGCCAATGGACCCAGGTCCATGACG
>CAUJFM010000280.1 GCA_963169595.1 Bacteroidota bacterium
GTTGTCGATCACGCGCTGGTTGTCGCCTTGGGTGCGCAGGATGTAACCGCCACCGGCGATACCGTCACCACCCGCGTCAAGCACGCGCAGACGGTAGCAGCCGTCGGGCAGGCAGGCGGTCTGGGTCACGATGCCTTGCACGGGGAATCCGCCGCCGGTGAGGGCCACCACGTTGGAGCCCTGGGCGATGATCTCCCAGCTGGTCTGGCTGAAGTTGGCATCGGTCTCCACCTCCAGGGTGAGGCCGTTCTCCGTGCAGGCGGGGTTGGTGCTTCCACACGTAACGGTCATCACCACGGTGCCGGTATTCGTTAGGTACCCGGTCACATACAGGTAGTAGGTCTCGGATGCACTACCCGTGAAGGTCACCAAGCTTGTTAGTCCCGCTCCGTCATCGTCGTCGCTATCCACGCAGACCAGATCGCCACAGGTACCTGTGAACACGCCGATCTTAGTGTCAAAGCTGCTTCCGCTAAGGTCGACGGTAATGGGGCCATCCCATCCTTGGACCGTGTACCAGATACCTCCGGCCGTGTTCAAGCTCAATCCGTTGCAATCAGCGGGAGCTCCGATGGTCGTGCTGGCCACCGTGGTGCTGTTGGTCACGCTGTTGCACACCACGGGAATGGCGTTCGCACAGAGGTCGTTGGCCGGCGGTGGCGGTGGCACGCTGACGCACACACTGTGGGCGCCACCGGTACCGTAGGCGGCATTGCTCGAGACCCGGATGTAGTAATTGGTGTTGGCCGTGAGCCCGGTGAGCTGGAAGTCACCAGCTCCGAAGCCGCAGTAGATGCTGGCTCCGGCACAGCTACCGTCGAACACATCGATCACGATGTCGCCCATGCTGATGTTGGTGAAGTCCACGTTCACGATGGCATTGCTGCCCGAGTTGAACACGTACCACACATCAGGCCAAGGGCCGTCAGCATCACAGGCGGGGTCCGGCCCATCCTGAACAGCAGCACCGTTGTTGCTGGTCACCGCGTTCGCGGGGCAGGTGCCCGTGGCGCCCAAAGTGAGCACGCTGGCGTTGGCACAGGCCTCGTTCGCCGGAGGCGTGGGCGGGCAGAGGACGGAGAAGTTCACCGTGCGACCGCCCGTGTCCTCGGCGTCCCACATGATGTAGTAGGTGGTGCCGGCGGTGAAGTTCAGCGGGGTGCCGGTGGGGATCACCGCACCGGTGCCGATCACGTCATCCACATAGTTCCACCCCGTGGCGTCGCAGGTGCCGGCCACTTTCCAGAAGAAGTCGATCCAGCTACCGGTCAGGGATATCACGTTGATCTGGTGTACGCCGGTGTTGGCCGCGGTGAAGCTGAAGATCCGCTCCTGGCCAGGGGTCGTCCAAGGTCCGCCGTAGTTGTCGAACGAACCATTGCCTGCTGTGGAGACCACAGCCCCGGTCGGCACATCACAGGCGCTGATCGAAGCAATGGACGCACAGGGGTCGAACGGTGCCGCACCCTCCACCACGCAGATGTCGAAAGCCGGTGCGGTCTGGACCGCGCTCGACCAGGACCAGAGACGCACGTAATACGTGGCACCGACCGTAAGGCCGGAAAGGTTCAGCTGTTCGATGCCCGCGCTGAAGTTGTTGTCCGCACAGGCGATGTTCGTGCCGGTGCAGGCGCCGCTGCGCACCTCCAATACCGCGTCGAAGTCGGCATCCAGGATCACATCCTGGTTGGGGGTGGTGGCCACGAAGCTGTACCACACGTCATCATCGGCCGTACCTCCGCACACGCCAGCGACAATGGTCTGCGTCATGCCGGCCACGCTGCCCGCCGTGGGTACACAGGTGGCGCCCACCGTGAGAGGAATGGCATTACTGCAGTTATCGCCGGGCAGGAACGCGAAGGGTGTGATGCTGATGTTGTAGCCCACACAGTTCGGCAATGGGCGTGAATCCACGATCACGTAATAAGTGCCTGCGGCCAGGGTTACGATGGCGCTGGCCGTTCCGTTGGCCACCGTGGTCACCGCGTTGGCGAGGCACTGTCCCGCATTGTTACAGTTGGTACCGCTCTTCAGGAACCAGCCCGCGAAGCTGGCGCCACCGGTCAGCTGGAGGCTGATCTGGTAGTCGCCGGCATTGGCGATGTTCAGCTGGTAAACGAAGTCCTCTCCACCGCCGTAGTTGGCGGCAAGGCCGCACTGGGTGCCCATCACGTTGTTGCCCTTGCCACAGGTGGTGTTGGTCTGGGTGAAGGGGAAGGAGTTCACCACGAAGGGCAGGGCGCAGGATGTGCCGGGAGGCGGGCAGGACAAGCCGGGCTGGAAATTGCCCAGGTTCTTGTCGCAGGCATTGTCCAGTGCATGCTCCAGCACCACGTTCACCGTGCTGCCGATGGTGAAGGGGCCGATGGTCTGGATGCCGCTGAAGATGTCCAGGCCGGGGATCGTGCTGGGCGGTCCGCCATCCACGGTGTACACCAGGTCCACGGTGGGTGCATCCCCGGTGTCGAACACCTCCACGTCCAGCGTGAAGCTATAGGTGGCGCAATCCACGTTGGGGGTCACTGCGCCGTTCGGGTCAAGACATCCCGTGGTGCACTCCACTTCGAACTGCCAGGGGCTGGCCAGGGGATCGCCATCCGCGCAGCTGCCGGAACCGATGCTCTCCACCTCGATGAACATGGCGCTTACGCCGATGGAGGTGGTCACGATCAGGCCGTTCAGATCGGGATAGTTGCTACCCGCCAGTTGGAGTCCGGTGTTATCCGTGCCATCGTAGAAGCGGATCACATCACCCGGCGCCATGTAGCCACCCACGAAGGTGACGGTGATGGTCTCGCCGGGGGTGTCGTTGATGAAGGTCCAGGTCTTGGTGTCGTCGTTGCGGTAGCAGTAGTTCACCACGAAGGCCGGCGAAGCGCAGGCGATCGTTACCGGGCAGTTGCTGTAGAAACTTCCCAGATCGGCGGTGCACCCGGTGGTGCCATTGCTAACGTTCACGGATACCTCGGCCGTCGGTGCGAAGGGCCCCACGTTGGTCACCCCCAGGCCCACACCGCTGATCGGCGTTTGGGCCACACCGTTCACGCTGTATTCCACCGTGGCGGATGGGGCGCCTCCAAGGTCGGTCACATTCACCGCCACGCTGAACTCGTTGTTCGCGCAATTGTCCGTTGCGGTGGCCGTGGCCACCACCGGCGAGCTGGCGCACGTCAGGTTCAGGTCGAAGGCACCTTCATTGGCCGCACCAAAGCCCAGTACATAGAGGTAGTAGGTCTCGCTGGCATCGGCGGTCCAGGTCACCTGGCTCAGTCCTCCACAGAAGTCATCGTTGGTGGTCACGCACACCAGCGAGCCGCAGCTGCCACTGTACACGGCCAGCTTCGAGTCCCACGCGGTGACCGTGGAGCACAGCGAGGCGGTGACCGATCCGCAGAGACCATTGGCCACATACCACACCCCGCCCGAGGTGTTGTTCAGGAAGCCGTTGCACAGGGTGGCCGGGGCTCCCGTGGTGGTGGCATCCACCGTGGTCCCCGACAAGGTCTGGCCGCAGCTGATGGGCGTGGCAAGGCCACACTCATCGTTCGGCGGCGGCGGCGGGCAGGCCGCACCCGCGGTCACGTTGATCCCGTAAGGGCCGCTGGCACCCGCTTGGTTCATCACCGCGATGTAGTAGGTGCCCGCCGGCACGTTGGCGTAAGGGACGTTCACGCTGCCATTGGGGCAGGTGGGCCCCACACTACCGGTCCATGGGATGAAACCGGCGGACTGCGGACATCCCACGAACAGGTTCACGAAGGCATTGGTGCGGGCAGGTGTGCTGCCGCAATAGTCGATGTTCAGCGTGGTGGCGCAGCTCGTGAGGGTAAAGGCCTCCCACGATACCAAGGCGCCGAAGCCTTCCGTATCCGTTGCCCCGAAGTTGTTGCCCGTGAGCAGGATCGTGCCGCCGGGTGCAACGGTGGGAATGGAAGTGATGGCCTGGCATTCGTCGTAAGGAGGACGGGTGTAGAAGAGCACCCCTTGAGAGTTGGCGCTGTAGCCATCATTGCTTGCCGTACAGTCCTTGCGCACGAACACCCGGTATTGGGTGGGGTGCGTCAGGCCATTGGGAATGGTGTACGAGTTGCCGGTGATGCCAGTGACCACTGTGCTGGTGGCCTCAGGGCCTTGGGCGGTACCAGTGCCCGGGGTGGTGAAGGTCGCGGCGGGACCGTATTCCACGATAAAGGTGCCCGTGCCACTCCAGGTCACTGTGGCTGAAGAACCGCTCAGGCCTGCTGCTGCGACGCTCGTGGCTGGCAGACAGGTGGGAACAGGCTCAATGGCGATGTTGTCGATGTACACACTGTTGCCGTACCCGGAACGGCCGCGGAAGCGTACCATGTTCACACCAGTGGGTAAGGGGAAGGCCAGGGTGTTCCATTGGGCAGCCGTGGGTACGAAGTTGCCCGTCTGGGGAGGTACGGTGTTCAACAGGCCACCCGTGTTGTTGGACATGCCTTGCAGCACGGCCCAAGAGGTGCCACCGTTCGTGGAGATCTCCACCGTGATGGAGTCGATCTCGCCCCCGGTGAACGTGGTGCCGGCCACATCAAAACGGATCTGCTGTCCAGCGCCGATCGCCGTGAAGGTGGGGCTGGTGATGGTGAGGATCGTGTTGGCCGAGGCGTTGTAGAAGTCCCATCGTGCAGCGCCTTGGCCTGGTGCGTCATAAGCGTTCACGGTACTGCGGAGCAAGGTGGCCGCCGCAGTGGCCGTCCAGCAGTTCGATGGGAAGGTGGTGGGCGCGAAATCCACCGGGAAAGGCGCGGCCATGGGCACACTGATCGGTGTGCTCGTGGCGCTCCCGCCTCCCGGTTCCGTGCAGGTCACGGTGCAGCGGTATGAGGTCGCCAGGCTCTGGTTCACCGTCTGGGTGGGGGCGCTCGTACCGAAAGCGGTCCAACCGCCTCCGTTGTCGAACTCCCAGGCATAGGTCACACCGGTCCCGGAGGCAGGCGTCTGTATGCCCACGATGAAGTTCGCACCCGGACATGCGGAGGCTACCGATGCGGTGGTGTTGCCCGGCGCAGGCGTTCCGGCGCAGGGGGTCACCGTTTCCGCCAGTGTAATGTTGTCAAAGTTCAAGTAGTAGTCACCGCCCTGCCACGTGGCGCTCCAGCGGATGAAGAGGGCACCTGCCGGAGGGTTGAACGTGTGGGACTTGCTGATGCAGGGGTTGCCCAGTTGCGCCTCGTTCGTGATCGTCGCGAAGGTGGTCCAAGGGCCCGTGGCCGTGGCACCGTACTGCACATCGAAGGATCCCCATGGTACAGGGGCCGCAGTGGTATTGGCCGACCATACTGCAGCTTTGTAGGTGTAGCCGATGGTGACCTGGCCTCCGAGCGAGGTACCGGTGAGCGGAGAGATCAGCTGACCGGTTGCGGCTCCGGAGTACAGGTTGCGACGCATGGCCCCACCCGCGCCACCGCACGCTGTGGTGCCGGTGAAACGCGAAAAATTGCCGGTCCAGCCGGTGGAGTTCGCATCGAAGTTGAACGTGTAGTTCACCTGTCCGTTCGAGACAAGCGGCGCGGCAATAAGGACCAGCCAGGCTAGCAGGCCCAACCATTGCCGCGCTGACCTGGATCCAGGTCCTTGCGTAGTTCGACAATTCATCAGGTTCGATTTTGGTTAGTGAGTTGGTAGGGAGGTGTCATGGCATGGCGGGCCATGTCCGTTGGTACGACCGGTCAGGGAGGGGTCGGGTGCGGTTGCCAGCGGTTGATCGCCAGCCTGTTCATGGGGGGGCGGATCGGTCCTTTGTCGTGCTGTGTAGTTTATAGGGTTGGGGATGGTTGTGCCGGCTCGGTGATCGGGTCTGGCATTATTGGTCATAGTTGCATGGGTTCCACCCGGTCCAATGGGAGAATGGAGCGGTCGGGCCCAAGCTGGGTCGGGGCGAACGCTGCGCCCAAGGATGGGTGGTAAGATGGCAGGGAACGTTCGGTCATGGGATCGACGCGCTTGAAACTAGAGTGCTGAGCGCCCCATTGTCAAGCGATGAAAAAATAAAGTTGGTCGACAGGCAACCCTGTTTTGTCGGCTTCGTCTTCGGGTGTCACCAGGTTGCCTGCCGGTGCATACGGGTGCGCTTCCGAGCTCACAGTCCAGGCGGCGGATGGGGCGATTGAAACCTGGTCAGGTCGGCCGGCGTTCAAGGCCCATGATCCTTTCCAAGATCACCGGGCTCGCCGTGCTGGCCATTGGCGTCCTTCAGGTCAACGCCCAGTCGGATACACTGCTCCTAGCCTTTGATGAACACTACCTGGTGGGCGATGCCGGTGAGGACCCCTCGCCCGACCTGAATCTCTACGAGGTTTACAACGCCAACCTCGGCGGCGATTCCATCCGTTACTGTGGCGGCCATCCCTGCATCGGCTGGGTGGAGGACCGCTATCCCGATGGCACCTTGAAGCACCGGGGCTCCTACGCGGACGGACGGTTGGTGGTGTACAGGAACTTCCACCCGAACGGGCAGCTGGAGCGCGAGTACAAGGCCATCGATGCCACCCGCAGTGTGCAACGCTCGTGGCATGCGAACGGCAACCTGCGATCGGAGACCCACTATGCTGATGGGGCCGTGTTCCGCTACGAGGACCACTACCTCAACGGGCAGCTCCGGTATGTGGAGGAGCGTGGCCGCCGCGATCCCTATTTCGCACGGCTGGACCTCTTCGCAGCCGATGGCACGCCTATCAGCCTGCTCTCCATCGTGGACAAGCGCAACCGCATCTTCGAACAGAAGGAGTATCACCCCGGCGGCGCCTTGAAGGCCACCGGGCGCTCACAGTACAACGAACAGCGCATGGATACCCAGCGCATCGGCAC
>CAUJFM010000281.1 GCA_963169595.1 Bacteroidota bacterium
CATGCCGCACAGCACGGCATAGAGCTCAGGCAGTTCCTGGTGGAACAGGGTGGGCTGCTCAAAGAAGTACTCCACGGCCACCGCGAAGAACTCGGCCTGGTTGGCCCCCGCGTAGTCCCGGAAGAGCCGGCTCTCGCCCCGGCGGATGCGTGCCATCTCGCCCTCGGCGTGCTCCATCCAGCGGGCCAGGCGCTCCGGGTGCAGGAAGTTGTCCGCGCCGTTCAGGATGCTGTTCTCGAACCAGAGGGCATGGGCCATCTCATGAAGGCCCACGTTGTGCGCATCCCGGGTGTGGGCGTAGCCATGCAGGAAGTCGGCCCAGGAGATGATGATGAGCCCGGCCTTGGGCCGGACCTCGCCCTGGTGCATGCGGCCGGTGCCCACCGACCGATAGGCCTGTGGGTACACGATGATGCGCTCGAAGTGCGACAGCACCACGTCCGGGAAGCCGAGGAGCAGCTGTGCCGCGCAGGCACTGATCATCACCTTCATGGGTTCCTCCATGGTGATGCCCGCACCGGTCCACGTCTTTTCGTGCACGAAGTGGGCCACGATCCGTTCGAACCGGGCCTTGTCCGCATCGCCGAGCCGCTGGTAGTGGATGGCGTATTTCCGCAGGATGGCCAGGTGCTCCGGCGTCAGGGCCTTGGGCCGGCGCCGGGGCCACAGCAGGGACAGTGCATAGATGCCTGCGAGCGCCAGAACGAAAAGGGCAAGGACCGCCATGGTGCTCGGCTCAGTAGGCGGTCTTGTCCGGCTTCACGCGCCAGGCCTCGAAGAGCGCAACGGCCTCGTCATGGAGCAGTGTCCGCATGGGGATCCGGCGTTGGCCGGGAGGCAGGGGAAGTTCGTCGTAGATCAGCTGGTCATCGAAGCCCGCCGCTGCGGCATCCTCCCGCGTGCCGGCATACACCACGCGTTCCGGCCGGGCCCAATAGATGGCACCGAGGCACATGGGGCAGGGC
Source organism: Bacteroidota bacterium (assembly GCA_963169595.1). GTDB lineage: Bacteria > Bacteroidota > Bacteroidia > Flavobacteriales_F > PHOS-HE28 > PHOS-HE28. The sequence goes on from CAUJFM010000281.1 coordinate 966, forward strand.
TCGCAGCTGGTGTAGAGCGTACAGCCCTCCAATTGGAAGGAACCGAGCGCCTGGCACGCATCCCGGATGGCCACCACTTCGGCATGCGCCGTGGGGTCGTTGGTGCTGGTGACCCGGTTGTTGCCGCGCCCGATGATGCGGCCGTCCTTCACGATCACGCAGCCGAAGGGGCCGCCCTCGTTGCGGTCCATGCCGGCGCGGGCCAGCTGCAGGGCCTCGCGTAGAAGGTCCTCGTCCGTGGTGCTCATGGCCTCAAATATCCGCAGATGAGCGCATGGGCCCTTCATCTATCTTCAACCCCGACCATTCGCGCATGGAGCTCCTTACTCCCCGATCACGCCTCACGTTCACGGGCAAGGGTGGCGACCTCTTCTCCGTCCTCATCGTCAACTGGCTGCTCACCTTCATCACACTGGGCATCTATTATCCCTGGGCGAAGGCGCGCCGGTTGCAGTATTTCTATGAGCACAGCGAGCTGGATGGTCATCCCTTCCACTTCCACGGCACGGGCAGGGAGTTGTTCGTGGGCTTCATCAAAGCGGTGGTCCTGTTCGGGGCCATCTATGGCATCTTCTTCTACCTGATGCAGCTGCAGGAGGTCTGGTCCATTGTTTCGGCCTACCTCCTCCTCTTCGGATCGGTCATCGCCATCACCCCGCTGGTCATCCACGGCACCTACCGGTACCGCATGGCGCGCAGCAGCTGGCGCGGCATCCATTTCGGTTACCGCGGTGACCTGAAGGAGCTGTACCGCATCAGCATCCGCGACGGCCTGCTCACCCTCATCACCTTTGGCATCTACGGGGCCTGGTTCCAGATGAACCTGCGCCGCTACGTGCTGGGCCATGTGCGCTTCGGGAACTCGCACTTCCAGTACAAGGGCGACGGGCTCGACTTCTTCCTGATGAACCTCAAGGGCTATCTGCTCTCCCTCTTCACCTTGGGCATCTATTCGTTCTGGTGGCAGCGCGACATCTACAACTACTACGTGAACAACCTGTCCTGGCATTTCAGCGATGGCCGTCGCATGGAGTTCCGGAGCACGGCCACGGGTGGTGGGTTCTTCGAGCTCATGGTGGTGAACTTCCTGCTGGTGGTCTTCACCCTGGGCATTGGTCTGGCCTGGGCCCATGTGCGGACGATGAACTTCGTGCTCGCGAACGTCCAAATGGTGGGCGATGCCGACCTGGATTCCGTGGTGCAGACCGAGCTGGAGCACGGCGGTGCGCTCGCCGATGAACTGGGCGACATCATGGACATCGGCATCTTCCTGTGAGCACCTATTTCAAGGCCAATTACTACGACGGGCTCACGAGCCGCCCGCAGGAGGCCGAGGTGGCCCTGCGCGAGCCCGGTTCGCTGGAGGTGCAGCTGCCCAACGACCGCTTCTTCTGGCCGCTGGAGCACGGCGGCATGGAATGGGAACGTTCCGGCAGCATGCTGCGCATCACCTTCGGCGACCATCCGCGGAAGGTGCTCATCGTGCGCGATCCTTTGTTCATCAAGAGCTTCGTGATGCGCATGCAGCTCGCCGGTCGCCGTGGTGTCTACGATCGCACCCTGTCGCTGGCACGCCGTGGGCCACTGCTGTTCTTCCTCGCGCTGGTGGCCATCATCGTGGTGGGCTACGTGTGGGTGCTGCCATTCACCGCGGAACGCATGGCCCTGCTGCTTCCCTTGGAGGTGGACCGTAAGCTGGGGGAGGCGAGCTATGGCAGCATCATGCTGGGCCTGCCGGAGGATACCGCCCGTAGTGCCGTGCTGCAGGAGTTCGCGGACAAGTTGGACCTGAGCGAGAAGTTCGATCTGCGCTTCCACCTGGTGGAGAGCGAACAGGTGAACGCCTTTGCCATGCCCGGTGGTGACATCGTGGTGTTCAGCGGGATCGTGGAAGGCATGGAGCGCCCGGAACAGCTGGCGGCGCTGCTGGCCCACGAGGCCACCCACGTGGACGAACGGCACAGCACGCGCATGATGGTGCGCCAGATGGCCAGCTACCTCTTCCTGTCGCTGCTTATCGGCGATGTGAACGCGGTGGTGGCGTTGGTGGCGGAGAACGCGGACAACCTGCGCAACCTGTCCTATTCACGCGGGCTGGAGACCGATGCCGACCAGCACGGCATGGAACGGCTGCAGGCGGCCGGCGTGGACCCTGCAGGCATGGTGCAGTTGCTGGAACTGCTGGAGCAGGAGGCCGCCGACATGCCCGAGGAGATGGCCTTCCTGAGCAGTCACCCGCTCACCAAGCACCGCATCGAGAAGGCCCGCGAACTGGCGCAGCGGATGGGGGCGCCCACGGCGACCGACCCGGAACTGGAGCGCCTCTTCCAAGCCTTGAAGGTGCGCGAAGCGAAGGAGGCCCCTATCGAGACCGTAGCCGAATAGGTCAGCCCTTCACCGCGATCCCCAGTTCCTTCAGCTGCTCGTCATCAATGCGGCTCGGGGCATCGATCATGGTGTCGCGGCCGGCGTTGTTCTTCGGGAAGGCGATGAACTCCCGGATGTCGGTGCGGTGGCCGAAGAGGCTCACCCAGCGGTCGAAGCCGAAGGCCGCGCCGCCGTGCGGAGGTGCGCCGTACTCGAAGGCATCCATCAGGAAGCCGAACTTGTAGCGGGCATCCTCATCGGTGAAGCCGAG
>CAUJFM010000282.1 GCA_963169595.1 Bacteroidota bacterium
GGCAGGACCAGGGCCAGGAGCGCCATGAGAAGGGCCCCGCCCAGCAGGACCGACGCCCCGGCCAATGTCCGCCTGCGGACCATCACTGCGCAGCTCGAGACTCGGTCGCGGTAGCCCAACGCGCCACGAGCAACATGGGGAGGAACAATGCCCCAACAATGAGGGTGGCACCGCTGCCACAGCCCAGACCGATCACCACGGAAGCCGTGAGCAGTACGCGTTCCCCTCGTTCGGTCACCTGCGGCCGCACCAACAGGACCAGCGCCACGAGGGCCACGGCCAGGGGAAGTTGCGCACGGACGAAGACGACCGCCAGGGTGGACAGGGCCGACCAGAGCGCCGCACGACGTGCGCCGGCAGCATCCATGCGCAGGCCTACACGCCCCATCAACAGACCGAGCAAGGCCGCCACCAACAACGCGAAGGCCGTATTGGGCACATCGTACAGCGTGAAATGCCCCATGTGGTCGGCAGCGAATCCTTTCAGGTCCATGAGCGTTGGGTGATCGTGGCCAAAGCTAACATAGCCCATGGTGCTGGGCGGTGTCCTTACCTTCGGCACAACGATGCGCCCCCTCATCCTGCTGACCGCATTGACCGTGGCCATGTCCGGGACCGGGCAGACGGGCCTGATGCTGTTGAACGGGAACATGACCGTGGCAGCAGGTACAAGCATCGTGATCACCGATACGCTCACCTGGCAGTTCACGGCCGGCACCTCCTTGGTGAACGATGGCTTCATCGACCTGGGCCACGGGACGACCCTGGAGGAGCTGGACGGGGAGCCTGTGACCGGAAGCGGCACCGAACGAAGTCTCACGGACTTGAACGCCGCCGGTTCCGGCGTTGAACCTGGTGGACTTGGCCTGACGTTGGACCTCCCTCAGGCGGACGGGATGCTCAGCATCACCCGGGGGCACCTACCCCGCGTGGCGGGCAGTGGCGTGGAAGGGGTGGCGCGCTGGTACCTGATCGAAGGGCCTTCACTGAGCACCATTCCCTTGCCGGTCAGCTTGACCATCGACGCGACCGAGCTGAACGGGCTGGTCTTCGGCCAACTGGCGCTGCATGTATCCGGTACCGCGGACGGCCCGTGGGAGGAGTTGATGACCACCTTGGGTCCTTTGAATGAACTGGGTTCGGTGCTTCCAGGCGCCGGCCAATACCTCACCGCCTTCGACCCGGACCTGATCACGGCCGCTGATGCCGCCAATGCAGCCTCAGGCTATCGGATCTGGCCCAGCGTCGTGCAGGATGTGGTGCATGTGGAGTCCGTGGGCCAAGCTTCGCCGCTGACCGACGTGGAGGTGCTTGACGCCACCGGGCGAACGGTGTTGCGTCACCTACCTGCTGCGGGAAGCAGCTCGGCCACGCTGGGCTTCCACGGGCTTGCTCCCGGTGGGTATCTCATTCGGGTGAACAAGAACGCCACTTACCGGGTGGTGAGACCGTGATGCGCGCCCTGCTTCTCCCCCTTGCTGTCCTGGCCTTCGCCGGATCGGTCCGCGGTCAGTGGGACGTTCCGGTGCCCGTTGTCCTCAACGGACCGATACCCGACCAACGACAGGTGACCGGCCTGGCCGACCCGGTGGACAGTTCATCCGCCGTGAGCCTGGGCGCCTCACGTGACAATGCAACGACCTATGCCACGGCCACCGGCACGGCGGTGCTCACGGCCGAACTGGCCCCACCACCCACGGCCTATTCCGCGGGCATGGTCCTTCACCTGCGGCCCATGGAAGCCAATTCAGCCGGGGCCCAGGTGAACGTGAACGGCCTTGGACCAGTGCTCATCCTCAAACAAGGCGGCCTCCCCTTGGACAGTGCGGACCTGTTCCCTGGCATCCCTGCGCGGCTGGTGTTCGACGGAAGCTCGTTCCTGCTGCTGGGCAGCACCTATCTCCCCTGCCGCTCCGGCTTCCGTGCGGTGGCGCGGGAATTCTGCATCGAGGACTCTGCCCGCACCGCGGTGAACTTCTACACGGCCGCAGCGAACTGTACGGCCATGGGTGCGCGCCTGTGCACCTTCAGCGAATGGACCCATGCCTGCCGGGTGGTCCCAGGCTTCATGAACACCGTGCCGAGCTACGAGTGGGTGGACCACGCGGCCAACAATGCCACGGATGCCAAGCGCGTGGGCCAGGGCAGCGATGGATCCACCAATCCGGAAAGCTCGGGATGCACCTATGGCGGCACTACGGTCCCGACCAACACCGCTCGATACCGATGCTGCACCAACCGATGAACCGAGCCTGGTCGAGCTTGCTGGGGGTGCTCCTGTGCGCCTTGGGGCATGCCCAGGTGCAGCTGGAGGTGCCCCTGCGGTTGACCGGACCGGAGGAGCAACGTCGCATCGACAACCTTGCACCGCCCCAGGAAAGCGCTGCCGCAGTGACGGTGGAAGCCGCGGTGCGCGATGGCTGGCGATGGTGCACCGCGCAGCGGATCGCAGATACCGTGGAACTGAGCATGACCCCGGCCATTGAGGTGCAGCGGGAAGGTCTGCTGCTGCGCTTTGTAGTGCCCCTTGACATGTCCGGTCGTCTTTGGGCGCGGATACCCGGCGGCACGGCCTTTCCGCTCCTGCGCGTGGATGGTGTGAACCCGGTCTGGGGGCAGCTGACCTCCGGACGCATTGCCGAGGTGCTCTTCGCGAACGGTCGGTTCACCCTGCTCAATCTTCCGGAGCCCGCCTGTCCGCCAGGCAGCCTGTCGGTGAACGCGAACTTCTGCATCGACCAGTCCAGTGTGCCCAACCAGCTGATCTACCAGGCCATGGACCGCTGCGCCCGGCGCGGAGGTAAGCTATGCTCCTGGGACGAGTACTATGCCGCGTGCACCTTGCTCGGCAGCCAGTTGACCGGCATGTTCAATGAGTGGGAGTGGATCGATGACACCTCGAACCATTCGCATACCGCCGACCAGGCCGGACGCTTCACCTGCACCAGTCAGCGGTCGCAAAGCGTGCTGTTGGAGCGCGTGGGGGAAACACGATGCTGTTACCACAAGCGATGAGACACGCGACAACCCTCCTGTTGGGGCTGGTGTCCCTGTGCCTGCAGGCCCAGGTCCTGATCGACCGACCGATCGAGCTTGTTGGCGCATCCCCCGCCCAGCGCCAGGTGCTTGGTCTACCGCAGGACACGAGCGCCAGTGCAGTGCTGAGCGCGGCCACGGAACAAGCGGGCAGGCACCGGACCGTCGCGGTCACCCTGTCCGGTTCCACCTGGCAGGCGACCCTTGGCTCGATCACGGACGGGCTCACCGCTGGGACCAGCCTGATGGTGACCACGCCCGAACCCGTGGAAGGTCCCGTGGAACTGGTGGTGAACGGGCAGCCTGCGGTCCCCGTGGTGATGGCACCCGGTGCGGCGTTGATGGGTGATGCCTACCCGCAAGGGACCCTGCTCGCTGTGGTGTATGATGGCACGGCCTTCCAGGTGATGAACGGGCGCGTCAATGCGCGCAGACCCTGTCCGACCGGCATGGTCGCGGTGAACGGGGAATACTGCATTGAGCCGAACGAGCGGCCTGCCTCCAATTTCTTCGAAGCAGCGCTGGCCTGCATGAGCGAGGACCGCCGGTTGTGTTCCTGGGGTGAGCTCGTTTCCGCCTGCCTCTCGGCAACGCAACTGGGACTGAACAATATGGTGGGCAATTGGGAATGGACCCGTGATTCGGCGAACGAGGATGGCAACGTGCGAATGGTGCTCCAAAGCAGCTGTCAGGCGGCGGGTACGCGCGTGGCCACCGAGACCACCATGCCCATCGTTTCGCGCTGCTGTTACTCGCGCTGAGCGGTCGCCCGGCCAGCCACCTCGCGGGCCAATTCCAAGGTCGCCGCTGCAACGGCCGGCCAGGTGAACCGGGCCCTGGCCCGCTCCCAGGAAGCACGTCCCATCGCCAACCGCTCCGCCATTCCGCTCTCCAGCATGGCGATGACCGCCTGATACAACGTCGCGGCATCACCCGGGGGCAACAAATATCCGTTCGATGCGTCCACCAGCTCGGCAGAGGCACCCACGTCGCTGACCAGGATGGGGCGCGCGTGCGCCATGGCCTCCAGCACCACCGTGGGCATGCCTTCGAACCGGGTGGGCAGCACCAGTGCATGACAGTGCCGATAGGCCGCTTCCAGGGCCGCATCATCCACCTTGCCGAGCAACTCCATGTTCGGGGGCAGGCCATCCCGACGCAGTTCGGTGAGCATGGGGCCATCGCCCGCCAACAGGAAGCGGACCGCATCCCCCTTCCCTTCCGCCA
>CAUJFM010000283.1 GCA_963169595.1 Bacteroidota bacterium
GGAAGCACGAGCGGCACCAGCTTCGCCAGCCCGCTCACCGCCGGGGTTATCGGCCTGCTGTACAGCGCACCCTGCCCGTCACTGATGGCCTTGGTGCAGGCCGATCCGGCCGCAGGCGCTCTCTACATCCGGCAGAAGCTCTTCGAGGGCGTGGACCAGGTGGGGAACCTCGGCGGACAGACCGTCACCGGTGGCCGCATCAACGCCGGCACCAGCATGCAGTTGATCATGAACGGTTGCAGTGCCTGTGTGGCACCCTTCGGTGGAAGCGCCCTCTTCAACGGACCCACCTCCGCGACCTATGCGTGGAACGGAGCCTTGGGCGGACCCTACACCGTGCGCTATCGCGTGCAGGGCAGCACCGACTGGACCGTGGTGACCGGTGTGGAGGAACCCAGCTACACGGCCAACGACCTTCAGGCCTGCACCGCCTATGAGTTCCAGGTGGAAAGCACCTGCGAGGAAGGGACCAGTGGGTTCAGCAGCAGCACGGTGCTCGTGCCCAAGGAGGTGCCCGTGCCTACCGCGACCCTGGTGGGACCCGCCCTGCGCTGCGCCGGCGAAGTGGCCACGCTGGTGAGCAGCGCTCCGGCCGGCAACACCTGGAGCAATGGAGCCACAGGGCAGACCGTAGAGGTCATCGCGGCCGGCACCTATACCGTCACGGTGAACGGCCCCTGCAACAGTGGGACGAGCGCGGCCGTGAGCGTGGACTTCATCCAAGTACCCCTTCCGGAGGCGGAGGACGTGACCATTCCTGGCGCCGGTACGGCCACCCTCACCGCGACCGGCGACAGCATCACCTGGTGGCCCTCACAAACGGGAGGCACTCCACTGGGTACAGGGAACACGTGGGAGACGCCCACGGTCTTCAGCGGCGCCACCTTCTGGTGCAGCAACACCACTGTGGAACAGGCTCCTGCGCTCTACGGCGCGCGTGAGGACCGCACCAACGCCGGCGCGTTCCATACCAACGGGAGCTACTGGCTGGTGTTCACTGCCAACGAGGCGTTCGATCTCCGCAGTGTCAAGGTCTACGCCAATGGTGCTGGCAACCGCCCCATCGCCCTGGTGAACATGCCCAGTGGCAGCGTGGTGCAACAGGGGAACTTCAACATACCCAACGGTGAAAGCCGGGTGCAGCTCGACTTCACCGTTCCGGGACCCGGCCAATATGGGCTGCGCATCACCAGCGGTGATCCACAGCTCTGGCGCGATGGCACCACCAGTGGGCAGACCTACCCCTACCCCTTGGGCTCCCTGGGCAGTATCACCGGCACCACCGCCACAGGCAGCAATGCCACGGCCCTGTATTACTTCTTCTACGATTGGGAGGTGCAGCCCCTGCCGCTGATCTGCTCCAGCGAACGCGTGCCCGTGAACGTGGCGCTGCTCACCACGGACGTGGAGGAGAATACGGATGTTGCAGGCGTGAACGTCTTCCCGAACCCCGCGGACCGCGACCTCTTCATCGATGTGACCGGTGAACTGGCCCAAGGTGTTCTGCTGGTGCGTATCATGGACAACACCGGACGTTTGGTGGCCGTGAAGCGCGTGGACAACGGCCGTGCCACGGTGACCACGGCGGACCTCGAGGAAGGCCTCTACACGTACCACCTGGTGCGGGAAGGGACCGAGGTTGGCCGGGGCACCTTCGTGGTGGCCCATCTGTGGTAGGGCATCCAAGCTGCGCGCTCCGGACGTTCTTGCGGCACGGCCCTGGCGGGTACCTTTGCGGACCTAAAGTCCGCTGGTATGCGCTTTCCGTTCGTCCTTGCTCTTCTGCTGTCCTCCATCTCCGCGGTCCTGGGCCAGGGACCGGCCTACATCCCCGGCGATGTGCTGGTGATGCTTCAGCCCGGCGCGTCCCCGGATGAGGTGGTCGCCGACCTGCGTGAGGTGGAAGGACTCCCGACCGGTCTGACGGTGAAGCGCGAGGTGAGCGCTCCGCTGCGTGCGTGGCTGCTCCAGTTCGACCCGGCCCGTGTGCCTCAGCCGGTGATGCTGCGTGCGGTGCGCGCACACCGTGCCGTGCAGTTGGCGCAGAACAACCATGTGATAGAGCAGCGGAACATACCCAACGACAGCCAGTACGGCCAGCAATGGCACCACCAGAACATCAACAGTGAGGGAGCCTGGGCGATCTCCACAGGCGGGCTCACGGCCACCGGCGATACCATCGTGGTGTGCATCATCGAGAACGCCGACCTGCCACACCCGGACCTCGTGCAGAACGCTTGGTACAACTGGGGTGAAGTGCCCAACAACGGCCAGGACGATGACGTGAACGGCTACGTGGACGACTTCCGGGGCTGGAACCCGATGACCGACAACGACAATGTATACGGCGGCGGGCACGGCACCCAGGTGGCCGGCATGATCGGGGCCACCGGCAACAACAGCACGGGCGTGACCGGCGCCAACTGGGCCGTGAAGATGATGGTGGTGGACTATGCCAGCACGCAGGAGGCTGCCGTGGTGGAAGCTTACACCTATCCCCTGGTGATGCGCCAACTGTACAACACCACCGGGGGCCAGAAGGGCGCTTTCGTGGTGGCCACCAATGCGAGCTGGGGCATCAATGGCGGCCAGCCAGCCAATTCACCGCTGTGGTGCGCGATGTACGATTCGCTCGGCGCACAGGGCGTGCTGAGCTGCGGGGCCACGGCCAACAACAATGTGAACGTGGACGTGGTGGGCGATCTACCCACGGCCTGTGCCAGTGACTTCCTCGTGAGCGTGACCGCGACGGACGTGGACGACAACCGGACCTTCAGTGGATATGGCCTCACCACCATCGATGTGGGCGCGCCAGGCGACGAGGTGTTCACCACCAGCATGGGTGGTGGATACGGAAGCACCAGTGGCACCAGCTTCGCCAGCCCGCTCACCGCCGGCGTGATCGGTCTGCTCTACAGTGCTCCGTGCGCCTCACTGATGGCGCTTGTCCACAACGATCCTCCTGCGGGTGCCCTCTACATCCGTCAGCAGCTCTTCGCGGGCGTGGACCAGGTGGGCAACCTTGCCGGCCAGACCGTCACCGGCGGGCGCATCAACGCTGCGAACAGCATGCAGCTGATCATGAACAACTGCGGCGCCTGCCCCAACGCCTACAACCTCACGGCCGGAGGCACGGAGGTCGGCGCAGCACAACTGGGCTGGAGCTCGCCGGTGGCCACCACCTTCGACCTGCGTCACCGTGTGGTGGGGGCGCCGGACTGGACCGTGGTGGAAGGCCTCACCGTCACCAGCTACGCCCTTGCCGGGCTTGAGGCCTGCACGCCCTACGAGTTCCAGGTGCGCGCGGTCTGTGAGGGAGAGGAGACCGACTTCGGCAACAGCTTCGTGTGGACCAGTGAAGGCTGCTGCAACACCCCTCCAGCACTGGTCACGGGCAGTATCACCGGGACCACTGCCAGCTTCACGTGGGGAACGGTCCTCGCGGCCAACACCTATGCGCTACGTCACCGCGTGTCGGGCACCACCGATTGGACCGTGGTCGAAGGTCTGACGACCCCTGCCTACACCATCGAGGGTTTGGCTCCCTGCACCACGCTCGACGTGCAGGTGAGCAGCAGCTGCGCGCAGGGTGTGGGCGAATGGAGCAGCTCCGTGGTGCTGACCACCGCTGGTTGCGGGGCCTGCGTGGACAACACCTATTGCAGCAGCGAAGGCAATGACTCGTCCGATGAATGGATCGAGACGGTGGAACTGGCCGGCATCAGCAACACCTCGGGCAACGATGGTGGCTATGGCGACCATACGGGGGTGAGCATCCCGCTCACCATCGGGCAGTCCCATGCCATGGCCCTCACCCCGGGCTTCGGCTTCTTCCCCTTCAATGAGACCTGGCGCGTGTTCATCGACCTCGACCACGATGGCGCGTTCGCTGCGGAGGAACAGGTCTTCGCCTCGCCCTCGCCCAACAACACCACGGTGAACGCACAGCTCACCATACCCGCCACCGCCACGCCCGGTCTCACCCGGATGCGCGTGGTGATGAAGTACAACACCCCGGTATCTTCCGCCTGTACGGGATATGACTACGGGGAGACGGAGGACTATTGCGTGACCCTGACGGAAGGCAACGTCGGCCTGGAGGAGAGCAGCCTCTCCGCGCAGGTCCGCGCCTTCCCCTCTCCGGCGGACCGGGACCTGTTCATCGATGTGACGGGACCCTACGCGCAGGGACCGCTGCTGGTGGAAGTGCTGGATGCGGCCGGCCGCCGTGTGGCCATGAAGGCCCTGATGAACGGACGGGTCACCATCACCACCGCCGACCTCGAGGACGGTCTGTACATCTTCCGCGTCACACGCGGTGCAGAACTGGTGGGCCAGGGCCGGTTCGCCGTGGAGCATCTGTGGTAAGGTGCACCGGGGCCACGGACCGGCCAGCTATCTTCGGCAGCTCACCATGCAGCCCCTTTCGGCCGTCATCATCACACGCAACGAGTCGCGCAACATCGGCCGTTGCCTGGCCGCCCTGCAGGGCCTTTGCGAGGACCTGGTGGTGGTGGATGCCCAAAGCACCGATGACACCTGCTCCATCGCCGAACGGTCGGGCGCGCGGGTGATCGTGCGGGCATGGACCGACTACAGCGACCAGAAGAACTTCGCGAACGCACAGGCCCGGCACGACCACATCCTGAGCCTCGATGCCGATGAGGAGCTCTCGGCCGACCTGCGTGCCTCGATCGAAGCGATCAAGCAACGGGGGTTCACCGGTGCGTACAGCATGAACCGGCTTACCAACTACTGCGGCACCTGGGTGCGCCACGGTGGCTGGTACCCCGACACCAAGGTGCGCATCTTCGACCGGCGCACCACGCGCTGGGAAGGCAGCCACGTGCACGAGACGCTCGCGCTCGCACCCGGCACCCCGGTGACGCTCCTCAAGGGCGACCTGCTCCACTACAGCTACCCCAGCATCGCCGATCACCTGGAACGCATTGAGCGGTACAGCGACCTGCATGCGCGCAAGCTGTTCGGGTCCGGACGCAAGGCGGGTGCGGTGAAACGATGGCTCTCTCCGGTGGCGAAGTTCCTCAGCGGCTATGTGCTTCAAGGCGGGTTCCTGGACGGCCGTGCCGGCTTCGACATCGCGCGCCTCTCGGCCCGGGCCGTGTACCTGAAGTACGCCAAGCTCAACGACCTGCACCGTGCCCAAGGCGCCTGAACACATCCTGCTGAGCCGCACGGACAGCATCGGTGATGTGATGCTGACCCTGCCGCTTGCAGGCCTGTTGAAGGAGCGGTTCCCCGGTGCGCGCATCACCTTCCTGGGTCGGCGCTACACGGCCCCGGTGCTGCGCTGCTGCGCCCATGTGGACCAGGTGCTCACGCTGGAGGAGCTCGAGGCGCAGGGTGATGCAGGTGCGGTGCGCACGCTCCGTGAGCTGAACGCGCAGGTGGTCGTGCATGTATTCCCGCAACGTCAAGTGGCCGGCTGGTGCAAAAAGGCCGGCATCCCCACACGCATCGGCACCAGTCACCGGTGGTGGCATTGGACCACCTGCGACCAGCGTGTGGCCTTCAGCCGGCGGAAGAGCGACCTGCACGAGGCACAGCTCAACGTGAAACTGCTCGCACCCCTCGGCATCACTGGGATCCCCGATCGGCAGGCACTTGCTTCGCTCGCCGGGTTCACGCCACCGGTCGCGGATGAACGCGTCCGTGCGTTGGTGCGGCCGGGTGTGCGCAACATCATCCTGCACCCTTTGTCGAAGGGCAGCGCTGTGGAATGGGGTCTGGACCACTTCGCAGCGCTCATCGAACGTCTGGACCCGGCCCGCTACCACGTGATCGTGACCGGCACGACTGCTGAGGCCGAGCGGTACCGCAAGGAGCTGCCCTTGCAGCTACCACAGGTGAGCGATGCAGGAGGCTCCCTGGACCTGACGCAGTTGATCGCACTGATCGGGGCCTCTGACGCGCTCGTGGCCGCGAGCACCGGTCCGCTGCACATCGCGGCGGCGTGTGGCATCCGGGCGGTGGGGCTCTATTCACCCAAGCGGCCCATCCATCCCGGACGCTGGGCACCCATCGGCACCGATGCTCATGCCTTGGTGGCGGAAGGCCTCGATCCGGACGGGGATCCCGTGGTGCACATCCGGGCGATCAGCCCCGATGCGGTGATGCACCTGTTGCAGTGGTGAGCGTACCACGCGGCGCGGCCAGGACGAACAGTGCGTAGTACAGCGCGAAGAAGGTGGCACCGGCCTGGGTCTCGATGGTGTCGTCCGTAAGGCACGACATGCCGAAGGTCACAGCCCAGGCCACGAAGAGCGGATCGCGCCAGGCCCCGAGTTTCCACGCAGGCCACCACCAGCTGAAGAGGGACCAGAGCAACCCGAACACCCCGAAGCTTACCCACAGGGTGAGGTACTGGTTGTGCGCCCTCAACCTCCATTCCGGCGCCAGGGTGGAGCCCATCGCAGCGTACTGCGCATCGAAGGCCCGCTGCGTATCGCCCGTGCCCACACCCAGGGCCCAATGTTCCCGGGCGATCTGCCAACCCGTGCGCCAGAACTCGATCCGCATGGCCACCGAATGGCCGCTCGCCAATCCCTTGTCCCCATAGACCTGCAGCTCGAACCAGACCTCCTCGAAGCGTTCGCGCAAGGTGTTGCGTCGACCTTCCAGATGGTTCGGCACACCACGTTCAATGGCCCGGACATCCGCCTCGCTCAGTGCCATCACCCCCACACTGTCCTTGGTGAGCCCCTTGCTGGCCAGGTAGCGCACCGCCGTGCTCCACATCTCATGCCCGCGATCATCGAGCGTATCGAGGGACCGGCTGCTGCGCTGCAGCCAGGTGCGGCGGAGCTCGCTCCAGGCGATGTAGGTCCACACATGGTGGCCGTTCTCCTGTTGCGGGTTGATGAGGTCGTGCGAATAGGGTTCCCCACCGGCGCTGCGGGGGGCATCCATCAGCAGGGAGGCCGGAGGCAGTGTGCTCCGCTCGGCCACCTCGCGCACCAGCGGCACCAGGAGCACGAGCGGCCCCAGCGCAAGCACAAGGCGGAACGCCCATCGCGGAACGGAGCGCCATCGGGCCGACCAACGCCACAGTCCGACAACCACGATCACGGCCAGGATCGCGAACCCTTGGATGCTCCCCAACCGGTTGATGAAGTACAGCGACCAGAGCACGGCCGCACCTTGCGCCAGGGCCACCCACCGGCCACCGCGCAGCCCATCCCATGCGAACACGGCAATGGCCAGACAAAGCAGCAGCACCAACCGGATGTGACTGATGAAGACCGAGAGCGCACGGTAATCGCCCGTGGACGGTGCAACGATGGCACAGTACAGCGTGCTGACCACCACGCTCCAAGCGCCCAGCAGCAGGATGGAGCGGTACTCCCGCAATTGGAGCCGGGGTGATGCACCCAGGACAGCTCCGAAACTGAGCACGGGCAGCAGGATGCGCACCAGGTCCGTGCCCCAAGCAAGATCACTGGTCCACAGCAGGCCCAGGAGGTGCAGCCCGAAGAAGGACAGGAATACCGCCGAGGGCGGCGTGAGGAAAGCCTGACGGAAGCGTGTCGGCAGGTCACGCATCACCATGCCCTCTCCCAACCAGTTGGCCACCAGCAGCATCTGGGCGATGCTCAGGAAGGCCGTGCTCCACGGCAGGAACACGGCACACAAGGCCAGTGCCGCCACGTGGATGGCACGGAAGGGAAGGGCGATGCGAGGCGCCACGGTCATTCGGCGCGAAGGCCCTACTTGCGACCGCTACCCGCGAGGATCGTGGCGTACTCGCCGCTGGTGAGCACCTCCATGGCCCGCTTCACCACCGGGTCGGTGCCCATGGCGGCCTCGGCACGGCCGGTCTGGAAGTAGTAGCGCGACACGAGCTCATTGCGGAGCACCTCCTCGATGTCGCTGCGGAACATCCTCAGCTCCTCGCTGCGGTCCGGGCTCAGCTCCTTGCGCAGGGCCTCCAACTGGGCCTTGGCATGGTCGTAGTAGCGCTCCCGTTTGGCCGTCTCCTCCAGCTTCTTCAGCACTTCCATCGTCTCCGTGTCGTAGTCGAACTCCTTGTCCTTCACGAAGTCCACAAAGGCCTTGTACAGGTCCTCGGTGATGACGAAGGAGCCCGCCGAAGCGAGCTCGGGGTGTGTGAGGCGGTACTGCGTGGCGAAATCAAAGAACAGGTCCTCACTGTACAGGCCGCCCACCACCTTGGCCAGCTCGTGGTCCTCCACGTCCACATCGGGCAGGATGCCACGCCCATCGAACACAGGACGTCCGTTGCGGGTCTTGAACTCGGCAATGGCCTCCTCCTTCACCTCGGTCGCCTTGCCGCTGCTGTCGCGATGGGCATAGTCCAGCTTCTGGATGCAGCGCCCGCTGGGGATGTAGTACTTGGCCACGGTGACCTTCAGCTTGCTGTTGTAGTACAGGTCGCGCGTTTGCTGCACCAGCCCCTTGCCGAAGGTGCGCTCACCCACGATCACGGCGCGGTCCAGGTCCTGCAGCGCACCGCTCACGATCTCGCTGGCACTGGCGCTCTGACCATCCACCAGCACCACCAGCGGGATCTCGGCGTCCATCGGATCGCTCAACGTCTTGTAGGTCTTGTCCCATTCGGCGATGCGCCCCTTGGTCTCCACCACCAGTTCGTTCTTGGGCACGAAGAGGTTCACGATGTTCACGGCCTCGCGCAGCAGACCACCGCCGTTCCCGCGCAGGTCGAGCACCAGCTTCGTGGCGCCCTTCTCCTTCAGCTCCTTCACGGCATTGCGCACCTCCTGGCCCGCGGTCTGCGTGAAGCTGTTGAGCTTCAGGTAGCCGATGCCGTTGGCCTGATCGATCATGCCCTTGTAGGGCACATCGGGGATCTTGATCTCCTCGCGCACCAGGCTGTGTGTGGTCTCCACCCCGCTGCGGCGGGTGATGATCTTCACCGTGCTCCCGGCCTGGCCCTTGAGCAATTTGCTCACCTCATCGGTCTCCATGCCCTGGATCTTCCGCCCGTCCACCTGCACGATCTCATCCCCGGCCCAGATGCCGGCCTTCATCGCCGGGTAGTTCTCGTAGGGCTCGCTCACCACCACCAGATCACCCTTGCGCTTGATCAACGCCCCGATGCCACCGTACTGACCGGTGGTCATGAAGCGGTAATCCTCCATGTCGCTCTCCGGGATGTACTGCGTGTAGGGGTCCAGCGAACCCAGCATCGCATCGATGCCGGTCTTCATGAGCTTGCCGGGCTGGGTGTCATCCACGTAGTAGATGTTCAGCTCCTTGTACAGCTCGGTGAAGATCTCCAGGTTCTTGCTGATCTCGAAGTAGTTGTCGCCGGCCGCGATGGTGACGGCACCACCGGCCGCCAGTGATGCGCCCAGGAGCCAGTTGCGCCAGCGCGGCGCCCTGCGGGAGGACTGCTTATCCATGCTGATGAGGGTCTTCAGGAACGGGGTCGTAGCCATGCCCGCCCCAAGGGTGACAAGATAGGAAGCGCTTCAGGGTGAGCCAGCCGCCGCGGAAGGCACCGAAGCGGCGCAAGGCCGTGAGGCCATACTCGGAACAGGTGGGCGTGTAGCGGCAGGCACCGGGCAGCAAGGGCGAGATGGTGTACTGGTACAACCGTACCAACACTATCAATGGCCATGCCAGGAGCTTACCCATGCTTTTCCATCCAACGGTCCAGGCACCGGGTTATTTTCGCCTGGGTCTCGGCCAGGCCGATGGGCGCCTTCCCTTGGAAGATGAACATCCACGCGCATTGCTTGCCGGTGGCCGCCAATCGGTCCAGGTACCCGGCCTTGTTCAGGCGATAGGCCTCGCGCATCAGGCGTTTCATCCGGTTGCGGTCCACGGCGTGCTTCATGTTGCGGCGCGGTACAGCGAACACCACCTGGGCCGATGATACCGTGGGCAGCTCCATGTACTTGCCCACCAGACGGAAGGGCGCATCGTTGACCGCCTTGCCCGTGGTGGCGAGCTCGGTGATGCGCAGCCGTCCGCATAGTCGCTCATGCTTGCGGAAGGTGGGACGCATCGGGCTCGGGTCGTACCCGCACTACGACGGGTGGTTGGAACGGTGACGAAAGGCGGTTCCGCCCCGTCACTTCTTCTTCGCCTGCTGCTTGATGAACAGCTCCATGGCGCCGGTCATGCTCGGGGCCTCCGGGAGCGGGGCCTGCAGATCGAGCCGGAAGCCATTGTCCGTCACCGCCTTGGCCGTGGTGGGTCCAAAGGCCGCGATGAACGCCCCTTCCTGCTTGAACTTGGGGAAGTTCTTCTTCAGGCTCTCGATACCCCCGGGACTGAAGAACACGAGCATGTCGTACTTCAGCTCCTTGATGTCGCTGAGGTCACTGGCCACCGTGCGATAGAACACGGCATTGGTGTACTTCACACCCACCTTGTCCAGCAGTTCGGGGATCTCCTGCTTCTGGATGTCGCTGCACGGAACGAGGTACTTCTCGTCCTTGTGCTTCTTGATCACATCGATCAGGTCGCTGAAGCTCTGCTTGCCGATGAAGACCTTCCGCTTGCGGTAGACGATGTATTTCTGCACGTAGTAGGCCACGCTCTCGCTGATGCAGAAATACTTCATGGTCTCCGGCACCGTGATGCGGAGCTCCTTGCACATCCGGAAGAAGTGGTCCACCGAATTGCGACTGGTGAGAACGATCGCGGTGTGGTCCAGGATGTTGATGCGCTCCTGACGGAAGTCCTGTGCCGGCACGGCCTCCACCTTGATGAAGGGACGGAAGTCGATCTTCAGACCATACTTCCTGGCCAGCTCGTGGTAGGGCGACTTCTCGTCCGTGGGCGCGGGCTGCGAAACGAGGATGGTCTTGATCTTCAAGGCCGGTCGGCTTAGGGATGAACAGAAAGGTCGGCTGATGGCCGAAGTGCACTGATCGCAAGCAATACAGGCAGGATTTCAGCCGCGCAAAAGTATAGAATAATGTACCTAACAGGGACCCCTTCACCGACCCCGATCCAGGTACCACGCACCCACCTGTAGATCAGCAGAGTGCCGACCACCGCCAGCCCCAGCGGGGCCAGCGTTCCACGGTACTCCGCCCGGTAGGCCATCAGCACCACCACGGGCAACAGGGCCACACCGGCCAGCACCACCAGGAGCAGACCGGTGTACAGGTGCTCGGCCACACCCTGGTCCACCTTGAACAGGCCGCCCACGACACGCAGCAGGATACCCTGGACCAGCACCACGGCGACCGCCACCCCCAGGACCATTAGATAAGAGGGCGCTCCCGGCATCCGGGTCCATTGGAAATACTGCCAGGCGAACAGGCCAATGACACCGATCGACAGCACCAGCATGCCCAGGATGGAGCGGTCCTGCAGGTCGAGCTCCTCCCGCATGGCCTGGCGACCCAGCCGCATCCGAAAAACGGTCTGACCCAGTAATCGCCACTTGCGCGACCCTCCGGCATTGATCAGCGCCAGCAGCACGAACAGACCCAGCAACAGCACGGTGACCCACTCCGCGTTGAGGGGGTCCGTGCCCCGCAGGAGGTCCGTGGCCAGGCCGTTCGACATGCGCGCAAAAGTAGATGCCGCTTTCAGCCCGGGCCGGGAGGGGCTTTTCTAATTTTGCACCCCCAAGCACGGTCGTCGTGCACCAACCCGCACCCATGAGCACCATCGCCACCCAGAACCCCGGCTCCAAGGCCGGGGCGAGATCCGCCACCGACCTGTTCCAAGCCCACGACCACTACCTGGTGGACGAGCTGCTCACCGAGGAGCAGAAGCTGATCCGCGACACCGCGCGTAAGCACGTGAGCACGCACCTCAAGCCGATCATCGAGGAGCGCTTCGAGAAGGCCGAGTTCAGCAAGGACATCATCCCCGGGCTGGCGGATATCGGCGCGTTCGGCCCCTTCGTACCAGAGCAGTACGGCGGCCCCGGCCTGGACCAGATCAGCTACGGCCTCATCATGCAGGAGATCGAGCGCTGCGACAGCGGCCTGCGCAGCCTCTGCAGTGTGCAGGGCTCGCTGGCCATGTACCCGATCTGGAAGTACGGCAGCGAGGAGCAGAAGAAGAAGTGGCTGCCGGACATGGTGCAGGGCAAGAAGATCGGCTGCTTCGGCCTCACCGAGCCCGACTTCGGCAGCAACCCCAGCGGCATGGTCACCACCTTCAAGGACATGGGCGACCACTACCTGCTGAACGGCGCCAAGATGTGGATCAGCAACGCGCCCTTCGCCGACCTGGCGATCGTGTGGGCCAAGGCCGAGAACACCGAGGGCCGCATCCACGGCCTCATCGTGGAGCGCGGCATGGAGGGCTTCACCACCCCCACCACGCACGGCAAGCTGAGCCTGCGCGCCAGCCCCACCGGCGAGCTCGTGTTCGACAACGTGAAAGTGCCGAAGGGCAACCTGCTGCCCGGCAAGAACGGCCTGGGCGCCCCCATGGGCTGCCTGGACAGCGCCCGCTACGGCATCGCCTGGGGCACGCTCGGCGTGGCCATGGAGTGCTACGACACGGCGCTGCGCTATGCCAAGGAGCGCATCCAGTTCGGCAAGCCCATCGCGGGCTTCCAGCTCACGCAGAAGAAGCTGGCCGAGATGGTCACCGAGATCACCAAGGCCCAGCTCCTTACTTGGCGTCTGGGCGTGCTGCGCAACGAGGGTCGTGCCACCACCCAACAGATCAGCATGGCCAAGCGCAACAACGTGCACCTCGCGCTCTCCGTGGCGCGTGAGGCCCGTCAGATCCTCGGCGGCATGGGCATCACCAACGAATACCCCATCATGCGCCACATGATGAACCTGGAGAGCGTGGTGACCTACGAAGGCACGCACGACATCCACCTGCTGATCACTGGCGCCGACATCACC
>CAUJFM010000284.1 GCA_963169595.1 Bacteroidota bacterium
CAGCGCTGTGCATCACTATATCCCCGGTTGCGAACGCCGGAACGGACGCCTCGCTGAACTGGTGCCAGAGCTCCGGTGCATTGGACCTGTTCGCGCAATTGGGTGGAACGCCCGCGCCAGGCGGCACATGGACCGATGACAGCGCGACTGGCGCATTGAGCGGATCCACATTCAACCCCGCTGGCGTTCCTTCGGGCACCTATGTGTTCACCTATGCGGTAGGTGGAGGTGCTTGCCCTGCGGCCAGCGCATCGGTCACAGTGAACCATAGCGGCGTGTGCCTTGTACCGCCACAGTACCCGTATCCGGTTGAGTGATCACATCCGGGCCAATCCCTGCTCCAGGTCGGCGATGAGCAAGGCCGGGTCCTCGATGCCCACATAGAGGCGCACCATGGTGAAGGGCAGTTCGGTGTAATAGCCGCTGGGCCCTTTCAAGGCGCACACGGGCCATTGCAGGCTTTCGTAGCCGCCCCAGCTCACCGCGATGAGGAAGCGTTGCAGGCCGTCGCAGAAGCGCTCCACGGCAGCCTCGTCGGGCGCGTCCAGCTCGATGCTCATCAACCCCGCCACACGCTTCATCTGCCGCAGGGCGAGCGCATGTTGCGGATGGCTGGGAAGCCCCGGCCAGTGGACACGCTTCACCTTCGGGTGTGCCTCCAGAAAACGGGCCACCTGCGCGGCATTGTCCGCACTGCGGTTCACGCGCAGCTCCAACGTGCGCAGTCCGCGCATCAGCAGCCAGGCATCGTGCGGTGAAGGCGCCGGTCCCAGCGTCATGAACTCGCGGCTCATCACCTGGCGCATGTGCGCCGCGCTCCCGGCCAGCACGCCCGCCACCACATCACTGTGGCCGTTGAGGTATTTGGTGGCGCTGTGGGCCACCAGGTCCACGCCCAGGTCGATGGGGTTCTGGAAGAGCGGACTGCTGAAGCTGTTGTCGCACAGGGTGAGGATGCCGTGCGCCTTCGCGATGGCCGCCACGGCCGCGATGTCCTGCAGTTCGAAGGTGAGCGAGTTGGGGCTTTCGAGGATGAAGAGCCGCGTGTTGGGGCGGATGGCGCGGCGGTAGTTCTCCGCATCGGTGCCGTCCACGAAGGTGTGCTCCACCCCGAAGCGGGCGAGCAGTTCCACCAGCAACTTCTTCGTCCAGCTGTAGGGTTTCTGCACACACACGATGTGGTCGCCGGCCTGCACGAAGCTCATCACACCGGCCGCGATGGCGGCGCTGCCGCTGCTGAAAAGCAGGGCATCCTCGGCGTGCTCCAACGCGGCTAGCTTCTTCCGCACCATGCCCACGGTGGGATTGAAGCCGCGCGTGTAGAGCGGCCGGTCCATTTCCTGCTGCACCACGGCGCGCATGGCGGCCACGGTGGGGTAGGTGAAGTTGCCGCTCTGCACGATCGGCGGCACCACGGCATCGAAGCCGTGCTCACGGTCTTCGCCGAAATGGGTGAGGAGGTAGGACAGGTCCATGATGGATCGCAGGGTGATGGTCTGGAGAAGTGTGAAGGTTGCTGCCGATGGGTTCCTGATGGCATGGGCGCGTGGTCATGACCGCTCAGCAGGTCGACCTACCTGCTCGCAATGAACGCTTCCGGGTCGATGTCCGCTTGCTTGAGGATCGCGCGCAACGTTCCCTCGGGCATATCGCCGGAGTGGTTCGGTATCGTGGTGTAGCGCTTGGTCTCCGGGTTGTACCAGATCTCGTGACTGCCGGCGGCCTGCCGATGGAATTCGAAGCCGAAGCTCTTCAGGCGCTTGATGATGTCCCGGTATCGATATCCGCCCAGCCGTCCCATTCAGAAACCGACGACCAACGGATAGTCAAAGGAATCCTCGAAGTCGGTCAGGCCCGGGTCAGCACCGGGGTCTTGTGCCTCCAACAGTTTCTTGGCCACATCCCGTGCGATCTCCAAGGTCTCTGCGATGGTCCGGCCCTGGGCCACGAGCCCTTGAATGCTCTCCGATGTCGCCAGATAGAACCCTTCCGGCAACTTCTCGATGTGTATGAGGACCTTCCGCTCCATGCCCCCAAGTTACAACGGTCCTTCTCAAGGCCTGCGCACGAAGAACACGAAGCCGTTCTTCCGGCCCACTTCCTGGAGGGTGCGCACCGCGCCCACCTCCTCGGCGGAGGTGATCTTGCACACCACGTACACCGGGCGGTCGATGTCACCGTAGAGCAGCCATTCCTTGTCGTGCGCATGCGGGTCGGTCACGGGCGGCTTGCGGGTATAGAACAGGTGGGCGTAGCTCTTGTAGCCCTGGGTGATCACGTAGCAGCGTTCCCCCTGGCGTTGCTCGAAGAAGTCGATCGCGGCACGCTGCGAATAGCCTTCGATGTTGGTGATGAAGAAGAAGAGCGTGCTGGTGACGAAGAGCGCTCCGCCGATGAACACGGAGAGCAGGGCCGTGCGATACTTCCCCTGGCCATGGAGGTGATGGCCCGTGAGCAGGGCGCCGAGCAGCAGCAGTCCGGCGATGGCCTCCAGCCCGGTCCAGTGCACGTCGGCCTCCAGGTTGGCCTGTGCGAAGGGATCCTGCGCGAACAGGGGTTCCAGCCGTTCGATCTGCATGCCAGCGAACGGAAGCACGATGACCACCAGCGCGATGAGGCTGCCGAGTCCACCGAGCAGGAAGCGCGACCAGCCAAAGCCGCTCTGTTGCGACCAGATGCGCTCCAGTTGCAGCGCCGCGAGGTAGGTGAGCGGGAAGTAGCACAGGCTGCTGTAGTGGACGATCTTGGTCTTCACGATGCTGAAGAGGATCAGCACCACCCAGAAGAGG
>CAUJFM010000285.1 GCA_963169595.1 Bacteroidota bacterium
GCACCCGGCCGCAGTTCCATGACCATGGTGGAACGCCTGGCCAAAGGCACCCGCTTCCACCCGCCCGGCTCCAACGCGGTGGTCGACGCCCGCGACGTGGCCTCGGCCATGGTGGTGCTGATGGACCGCGGAGGCACCGGCGAGCGCTACATCCTGGTGGGTGAGAACCTCGACTACAAGCGGCTGTTCACCCTGCTGGCGAACGCGTTCGGCCATCCGGCACCCACCATCGCGCTTCCCGCCTGGCCCCTGCAGCTGGCCTGGCGCGCGGAGCGGCTGCGCACCCTGCTCTTCGGTGGACGACCGTTCGTGACGCGCCACACGGTGCGCTCAGCGCTGGTGCACCGACGCTATGACAACCGCAAGGCGCTGTCCGTCCCCGGCATCCGGTTCCGCACGACCGAAGAGGCGGTGGCGAACGTGGCCGCCTACGTCAAGGCGCAGCAGGGGCGGCCATCCGCTGGTCCTTCCGCCGACCCAGCTCGGTGATGACCTCCTCGTAGATGGCCTTCAGTACGGCCGGGTCCTGTGCATAGTATTCGAAGCTGGCCACGAACTGCTCCTTCGTCACACCGTTGTTCCGGAATGCCTCCTCGTAGTACTCCGCCATGGGGACCTGGTCGCGTGGTTGCACAACGAGCTCATGGTTCATGCGCGCCTCGATCAGCTGCATGTCGGTGAGCACGGCCGTGAACTTCGTGCGGTCCAGCACATCCGCCGGGACCGTGGACGGCCGGTCACAGGCCGAGAACATCGCCACCAGAAGGAACACGATCGCGCGCATGCTCATCGCGCGAAGAGCAGTCGTTCGCCACGCACGGCGGCATCCACCCGTTCCCCATCGAACACCACCTTCCCGTTCACCCAGGTGCGCAGCACACGCGCATGGAAGCGCTGCCCTTCAAAGGGCGACCATCCGCACTTGTACCGCAGGTTGTCCTTGCTCACCGTCCATGGCGCATCGGGATCGACGAGCACCAGATCGGCCTGGTAGCCTTCCTTCACGTACCCGCGGCGCTCGATGTTGAACATCCGGGCCGGCGCGTGGCACATCTTCTCCACCACCTCCTCAAGGGTGAAGACCCCTTCGCGCACCATCTCCAGCATGGCCACGAGCGAGTGCTGCACCAAGGGTCCGCCGGATGGGCATTGGCGGTAGGGACGGGCCTTCTCTTCCAAGGTGTGCGGAGCGTGGTCGGTGGCGATCACATCGATCCGGCTTTCACGCACGGCCCTGCGCACGGCATCGCGGTCCTGGACGGTCTTCACGGCCGGATTCCACTTGATCAGCGCACCCTTGGTGGCATAGTCCGCATCGGTGAACCACAGGTGGTGCACGCAGGCCTCGGCCGTGATGCGCTTGCCTTCCAACGGACCGGGCTCGAACATCTCCAGTTCACGCGCGGTGCTGATGTGCAGCACATGCAGCCGGGTGCCGTAATGCCGGGCGCGCTCCACAGCGGCGCTGCTGGATCTGTAGCAGGCCTCCGCGCTGCGGATGAGCGGATGCTCGGACATGGGGATGTCCTCCCCGTACTTCGCCACCGCCTTCGTCAGTTCCGCCTTGATCGTGGGGTCGTCCTCCGCGTGGATGGCCAGGAGCATGTGGGCCCTCTTGAAGACCTCATCCAGCACCTGCTCATCGTTGATCACCATGTCACCCGTGCTGCTGCCGAGGAAGGCCTTCAGTCCGCAGACGGTGCGGGGATCGGTCCGGAGCACCTCATCGAGGTTGGTGTTGCCCACCCCCATGTAGAACGAGTAGTTGGCCACACTGCAGGCGGCCGCGCGGTCATACTTGTCCTGCAAGAGCTGCTGCGTGAGGGCTTGGGGCTCGGTGTTCGGCATCTCCATGTAGCTGGTGATGCCACCGGCCACTGCTGCGGCACTGGCGCTGGCGATGTCGTCCTTGTGCGTGAGCCCGGGCTCCCGGAAATGCACCTGATCGTCGATCACACCGGGAAGCAACAGCCTTCCCTTCGCATCAAGCTCGCTGGCACCACGCACTTCACCCATGCCCTGCGTGGAGACCTGTTCGATGATGCCATCGCGGAGGAGCACATCCGCCACCTGGACACGGCCCTCGTTCACCACGCGGGCCTCACGGATCAATTGAGCGTTCATGACCTGTTGATGCGGAAACGCATGTTGAGCACACCGAGAAAGGCCTCATGGAAGATGCCCATGCTCATCTTGCTGCGGCCCTTGATGCGGTCCACGAAGGTGATGGGCACCTCCGCGATCTTGAAGCCGAGCAACTTCACCCGGTACTTCATCTCGATCTGGAAGGCGTAGCCCACGAAACGCACCTCATCGAGGGGCAGGGCCTCGAGCACGCGCCGCCGGTAGCAGACGAAGCCTGCCGTGGTATCGCGCACACCCAGCCACAGCACGGTGCGCACATAGAGCGAGGCGCAATAGCTCATCAGCACCCGGTCCCACGACCAATCCTTGACCTGCCCCCCCTTCACGTAACGCGAACCCACGCTCATGTCGGCCCCACCCACCGCACAGGCCTCGTACAACCTGACGAGGTCCTTGGGGTCGTGGGAGAAGTCCGCGTCCATCTCGAAGATGAACTCGTAGCCGTTGGCCAGGGCCCATTTGAAGCCGGCTATGTACGCGGTGCCGAGGCCCTGCTTGCCCGCCCGCTGCAACAGGTGCAAGCGACCGGGCCATTGGGCCTGCAGCTCCTTCACGATGTCCGCGGTACCATCGGGGGAATTGTCATCCACCACCAGCACGTGGAAATCCGGCCGCAGACCGAACACATGCGTGAGGATCTCGCGGATGTTCTCCCGCTCATCGTACGTGGGGATGATGACAAGGCGTTCTGGCACGATCGCAGCGCGGGGATGGAGAGGCTCAAAGATAGCCGGAGCCGGTCAGCGCACCAGGCTCACATGGCCGAGGCGCTCGATGCGCGCACCCGAATAGGCATCCTTGGTGACCAGCTTCCACACGTACACGTCCACCGGAAGCTCGGTGCCATCCGGTGACTGGCCGTTCCAGCGAGCTGTGGGATCGGTGGTACTGAACACCTCCAGTCCCCACCTGTCGAAGACCATGAAGCTGTAGAAGCGTGGATCGATGCCCAACAGCACGGGACCGAAGGTCTCGTTGATGTCGTCGTCATTGGGCGTGAAGCTGTTGGGGACGAAGACGCCCAGGCCGTCCTCCACCTCGATCACGCGGCACAGGGAGTCAGCGCAGTTCGGTGAAGCGATGGCCGCCAGACAGACCACGTAGCTATTGCCGAGCTCGGCGGGGAACATGTACCGCAGGTCCCCCTCCGTGGAGACCTCTGCGCCATCCACGGACCAGGAGTATCCCACTGCCCCACTGGAGGTGTTGTGGAAGAAGACCTCCGGATCGAGCGTGTTGATCTGCGCGGGCAGCGGATCGAACTGCGCGGTCGGTTGCGCGTAGACCGTCACCAGGTCCTCCAACGTGAGGGTGTCCGCACCGCATCCATTGCCCGCATCCACGATCAAGGTCACATCGTAGCTGCCCGGCAGCTCATAGACGGCCGTGACCGGGGCACAGTCCTCCACCACCTGCCCGTTGCCCAGGATCCATGTGCAGTTCCCGGGGCCGGTGTATGCATGAGCCAGCACCACGGTGGCCGGGGCGCAGGACCCATTGCTGAGCACCTGGATGTCGGCCACGGGTGGTGGCACCACCGTGACCACCACCTCGGCGGTAACCGGTCCGCAGGGCGCGACACCCTGAACGGTGTACACGTAGATGCCCGGGGCATCCACCGAAGGATCGAACGCGGCATCGACCTGTTGGCCATCCGGACCGGTCCATGACCCGGTTGGCTGCGGGGTTCCGCCCAAATGCGCAAAGAGGTCCACCGGTGCATCCTGGGCGCAGAGGGTGATGGCCCCATCGCTGCCCGCATCGGGTGCCGTGGTCACCATCACTGTTACCTGTGCTTGGTCCGAGCCGCACGGCACCGGTCCTGTAACAGTGTAGACATATACGCCCGGCTGACCGCTAGTCGGGTCGAACAGCCCATTGAAGGTGGCACCCGAGGGGGCGCTCCAGGTGCCGTTCTGCTGTGGCGTACCGCCCAACACCTGGAACAGTTCCACCACCGCATCGTTCGAGCAATAGGTCGCCTCCCCGTCATCACCCGCGAACGGCTCGGGATTGATCACCACATCGACGGTGGCCGTCGCATTGGGACAGGGCGCGGTGCCGAGCACGGTATAGACATACGGGCCTGCGGGATCCACGGCAGGATCGACGACCGTACCGTGCGGCGCACCGGAAGGATCGGTCCAGGTCCCACCCGCATCCAAGGTCCCGCCGAGCCCATCGAACAAGGACGTGATCGGCGAACTGGCACACAGGGTAAGGGAGCCATCGCTACCTGCCAGCGGCGCCAGCACCACCGTGATCTGGAGGGTGGAGGCGTCCGAAGGACATATCGCGGCACCGGTCACGGTATAGGTGAACTGCCCGCCGGCCTGCACCGCAGGATCGAACACGTCCGCGACCTGCAGACCGCTGGCATCGGTCCAGATACCCACAGCCGATGGTGTGCCACCCAACCCACTGATGAGGCTGAACGTTCCCCCGGAACTGCACAGCGTGATGGAGCCATCATCACCAGCATCGGGAGCGCTCTCCACCGTAACATCCACAACGGCGGTCTCTGTCGGGCACGCGCCCCCGTCGATCGAATAGGTGAACGGTCCTGAGGTGCTGGCGGCCGGGTCGAAGAAGCCGCTCACGGTCACGCCTGCCGCATCGGTCCATGTACCACCTGTCTGGGGCGTGCCGCCCAATTGCGCGAACAGATCAACCACTCCTGAGGTCGAGCAGACCGTGACCGCCGCATCCTGGCCTGCATCCGGTACGGTCGTTCCGGTCACGGTGACCACAGCGCTCGCATCCGCACAAGGCGCCGTGCCTGTAACGGTGTAGGTGTAGGCACCCGGTGTCATCGTCGATGGGTCGTACTGCCCTCCCACCACGGCACTTGGGCCGCTCCATGCACCACCGGCCTGGGGCGTGCCACCCAGCTGCGCGAACAGGTCGACCGCCGCACCGCTCTCGCACACCGTCACTGAACCATCGCTGCCGGCGTTCGCGCCGGTGCTCTCCGTCACCGTGACCGTGGCAATCGCGTTCGTGCAGGGGGCGATGCCAAGGACCGTGTAGGTGTAGGCACCCGGCGTCATCGTGGCCGGGTCGTACTGGCCAGCCACCACCGCGCTCGGGCCGCTCCACGCACCACCCGCTTGGGGCGTACCGCCCAGCTGCGCGAACAGGTCGATGGCCGAACCGCTCTCGCAGAGGGTCACTGATCCATCGCTGCCTGCGTTCGCGCCAGTGCTCTCGGTGACCGTGACCGTGGCAATCGCGTTCGTGCAGGGGGCGATGCCAAG
>CAUJFM010000286.1 GCA_963169595.1 Bacteroidota bacterium
CACCGTGATGGGCAGCGGAGGTTGGATCACGTAGGTCGCCGTGTTCAGGCTGGCCGGGGCCATGGGCTCATTGAAGATCAGCTCCAGCTGGGTATTGCCGATCACCTGCACCCCGACAAGCGTTGGCGGGGTCGTATCCGGAGTGGGGTCAAGTACACTGTTGGCGGTGCCCGGGGTCCCTCCGGCCGGTGCGTTGCTAGCGCGCCAGTTGCCGGCACCTGTGCAGGGGGTGAAAGGGTTGATCTGCTCCAGGGTCCAGCCCCCATCATCCTTGACGCCATCGCGGTACCACGCCAGGGTGAAGTTCACGGCATCAATGGGGGTATCATCCGGCGCGGCCAGTGACACAGCATCCGCATCATTGTTCAGTGAAGGCAGGCTGGATACTGTGAGGCGCTGGGATACGGAAGCGAACAACGGCCCGTTCGTGGCGGAGGTCACCAGCACATGCTCCCCCGGACCCAATACGTAGGCGGGCAACACCGCCGTGGTGCTGCCATCCGAGAGCTTCCAGCCCGCGAGGTCGATCACCTTGTTGGTCGTGGCGTTGAACAGCTCCACGAACTCCGCATCAGGCAGCCCCACGGATGGCGAAGGGTCGGCCATGATCTCGTTGATCACCACATCGCGGAACTGCGGCAGCACCGGCTCGAACCAGATGAATTCCGTGGAGACACTGGTCGCGGCATTACCGGCAAGGTCCTCGGCACCGCTTGAAAGCAGGTTATAGGTGACCCCGCTGGTGAGCACAATGGCGGGGGTCACATGGACCAGCGCGGGATCGGTGCCATCCAGCGTGGCACTGCTCACCGCGATGAAGGGGGTGATGTCGTAACTGCCGATGGCCGAAGCGTTCAGGGGTTCGCTGTACAACACGTCCACATTGGTGGCGCTGGTGGCCGTCACGCTCACGATCGCCGGGGGTGCCAGGTCCACCGGAATGGTGCCCACCACGATGTCATCAAAGAAGTGGTTGTTGACCGGGCCTGCAGCGCTGCTCTGCTCGATGCGGATGCCGAAGTGGCTGCTCGTGGCAACGGCCGCGTCCACCACTGGCCCTGCCGACGTGAAGCTGCCAGTGAGGCCATCATCGTAGCTCAGTGTCCACGACGACGCGGCCGTGCGCTCCACACGAATACGGAACGGGTTGCTGGTACTGCTGTTCACAATGCCGTCCGCGCTCACCAGCACCGAGGCGTTCACTCCGACCACACGCTTGAACAGCTCCACACGGTCCGCAGTGCCGCCTACTCGCACGAACCAGCCGTTCTGCGCGAGCGTGAGGTCCGCATTGTCGGCCATCAGGTATACATCCACATAGTTCGCACCACTGGTGGAGAACCGCAGGTCCATCTCCCACTCCCAACGCGCATCGCTCGCCAGCGCGCTGGGCGTGCTGATCTGGTAGTTCGCCGCACCGGGGCTGTTGCTCCTGAGCTGAAGGTCACCGCCCATGTCCACCACGGTGAACAGCGACTGATCACCGGACCAGACCGTGCCGGTGGTGAGGTCACCATCCGAGAAGTCATCACTGAACTGCCCGTGGAGCGGAACAACGGACAGGATGAACAGGGACGCGAGAAGCGCCGGGAACCACCGATCGTACCGTGGACGCAGAAGACCGCGCATGTGCCCAAGGTAGTACTTTCGGCCACGGCCCAAGACGGCCGTTCACCCATGAAAGTCGCTGTTGTAGGAGCCACCGGATTGGTCGGTGGGGTCATGCTCAAGGTGCTCGAGGAACGCCAGTTCCCGGTGAGCGAACTGTTGCCCGTGGCCAGTGAACGCAGCGCTGGACGCACCATCACGTTCAAAGGCATGGAAGTGCCCGTGATCGGCATGACCGAGGCGATCGCTGCCCGGCCCGACCTGGCCCTGTTCAGCGCGGGAGGCAGCACCTCCCTGGAATGGGCGCCGCGGTTCGCCGAGGCGGGCTGCATCGTGGTGGACAACAGCAGCGCCTGGCGCATGGACCCTGACAAGAAGTTGGTGGTCCCCGAGGTGAACGGTGAGGTGCTGGGCTCCGGGGACAAGATCATTGCCAATCCCAACTGCAGCACCATCCAGCTGATGGTGGCCCTGGCGCCACTGCACGCCGCCTACGGTGTGAAACGTGTGATCGTCAACACCTACCAGGCCGTGACCGGCACCGGTATGAAGGCTGTGCATCAGCTCGAGAACGAACGTCAAGGCATCGAGGGCGAAATGGCCTACCCCTTCCCCATCGACCGCAACGTGATCCCCCGGTGTGATGTGTTCACCGACAACGGGTACACCAAGGAGGAGATGAAGCTGGTGAACGAAACGATGAAGATCCTGGACCCCACCATCCGCGTGACCGCCACGGCGGTGCGCGTGCCGGTGACCGGTGGACATAGTGAAGCGGTGAACGTGGAGTTCGAGCGGGAGTTCGAGGTGAACGCCGTGCGCGACCTGCTGCGCCAGGCACCCGGTGTGCGCGTGTTGGATGACCCGGCGCATGATTCCTACCCCATGCCCATCCTCGCCGCCGGTCAGGACGCGGTGTTCGTTGGGCGCCTGCGTCGCGATGAGACACAGCCCTGCACGCTGAACCTGTGGATCGTGGCGGACAACCTACGCAAGGGCGCCGCCACCAACGCCGTTCAGATCGCCGAACTGCTCCTCGCCAAAGGCCTGCTCAAGGCGCGGTAGGGCCATCCTGCGCGTGGCCGGGGCCTGTCACCGGTGCATCCGGTGCCGCAACGGCCTCCTCCTTGTGGGGCCGCTGCACCAGGATGAAGAGCGCCACACCCACCGTGATCGCCGCATCGGCGATGTTGAACACGGGGCGGAAGAACACCATGTGCTCACCTCCCCAGAAGGGCAGCCATTCCGGCAGGCGGCCCTCCCACACCGGGAAGTAGAACATGTCCACCACGGCACCGTGCAGGAGCGGTGCATACCCCCCTCCCGGAGGCAGGAAGATGGCCCGCCGGAACGGTGTGCTCTCGCTGAACAACACCCCGTAGAACGTACTGTCGATGATGTTGCCCAGCGCACCGGCGAAGATCAATGCCACACTCGTGGTGAGCCAGGCACTGGCCCCGGAACGCGCCATGCGCACCAGGGCGATACCGATGCCGATGACCGCCGCGATGCGCAGCAGGGTGAGGAGGAGCTTGCCCCATTCCCCACCGAACTCCAGCCCGAAGGCCATGCCGCGGTTCTCGATGAAGTGCAGGAAACCCCAGTCGCCGAACAGCGGTATGGCCGTGTCGTAGAGGAAGGTCAGCTTCACCCAGACCTTCAACACCTGGTCGGCCAGGAGCACGAGCAGGATGACGGCAAGGGCTCGTTTCATGAGTTCAGGCTACGGTAGCGGTGCTGTGTTCCGAGGACCACAGCCGCACCACAGCAGGCTCAGTTGCCCATTTGCTGCTTGGCCTCGATACTGAGGGTGGCGTGCGGCACGAGGCGCAGACGCTCCTTGCTGATGAGGCGGCCGGTGACGCGGCAGATGCCGTAGGTCTTGTTGCGGATGCGCAGCAGCGCGTCCTCGAGATGCTTGATGAACTTCTCCTGACGGGCGGCCAGTTGGGCGGTCTCCTCACGGCTGAGGGTCTCGCTGCCATCCTCGATCATCTTGAAGCTGGGGCTCGTGTCGTCCGTCCCGTTGTTGTCGGTGTTGGCCAGGGTCTGCTTCAGCAGGTCGTAGTCCTTGCGGGCCTCTTCCAGCTTCTTCATGATGAGCTCCTTGAACTCGGCCAGTTCCTCATCGCTGTAGCGCACCTTGTCGGCGCTCTCCAGCGTGGACACCTGCTTCTTCACCACCGGGGGCGCGATGGGACGATTGGGGGCGACCACCTGGGTCACCAAGGGCTTGTCGCCTGAACGCGCGGTCTCGCCCTGCGCATCCTTCTTCACATCCTTCTTCACGGGAGCTTCCTTCACAGGTTTGGGGGCCGGGGCGGGTTTGGCAGCCTTCGGCGCAGGAACAACGGGTTTCGGGGCCGGCTTGTTCGCGGGCTTGGCCACCACCTCCGGCTTTACCGGTTTGGCAGGGGCCACTTTCACGGCCGGCTTCTTCACTTCGGGCTTGGCCTTGGCAACCGGCTTGGCGGCCACCTTCTTCGGCGCGGCCTTCTTCACCACCGGCTTGGCAACCACCTTCTTGGGGGCAGCCTTTTTAACGACCGCCTTCTTCGGCGCGGCCTTCTTCACCACCGCTTTGGCCACCTTCTTGGGAGCGGCCTTCTTCGCGACCGGCTTTGCAGCCTTCTTCACCACGGCCTTCTTGGGAGCGGGCTTGGTCGCCTTCTTGGCCACCGGCTTCGATTTCGACGCCGGCTTGGTCACCTTTTTAGGTGCAGGCTTGCTGGGCTTGGCGGCTTTTTTCGCTGCGGTCTTCTTGGCCATGGCTACCGGGCTGTTTTTGAAGATCCGCAAATATAGGCGCTTTCCCGCGTCAGTTCACGGACCGCACAAGGCTCAGCGCCACCCGCAACTGCTCGTCCAGTTCCACCTCATGGATGCCCACCCCCTCAGCTGGCAGCGACGACACAAGGACCTGATCCTCAGGCGTTAAGGCAAGCGTTTCGGAGAGGATCCAACCGGCATGGCTGCGGACGGCCTGGGCCACCCGTTCGTCCCCGCCCGCGTGGATGTGCAGCTGTACCCGGTCGGTCACCTCGAAGCCGCTCTCCTTCCGCAGGGTCTGGATGCGGCTCACCAGCTCGCGGGCGATGCCCTCCTGCACCAGCTCGTCGGTGAGGGTGATGTCGAGCGCCACGGTGAGCGCCCCATCGCTGGCCACGCTCAGCCCCGGCACGTTCTCGGCGGTGATCTCCACGTCGTCGCGCAGCAGCTCCACCTCCTGACCCTCTACGCTCAGCTTCATGCTGCCGTTCGCTTCGAGTTCGGCGATCTGCGCTTGCGAGAACCCGTTCACCGCGGCGGCCACGCTCTTCATCAGCTTGCCCATGCGGGCGCCCAGCTTTTTGAAATCGGGCTTGATCTTCTTGGTGAGCTTGCTCTCGCTGGCGTCGAGGATCACCAGCTCCTTCACGTTCACTTCGCTCAACACGAGGTCGCGAATGGCCTCCAAGCGCGTGCGCATCGCCGCGTCGGTCACGGGCACCAGCATCTTCTGCAAGGGCTGGCGCACGCGGTGACCTTCCTTCTTGCGGATGCTGAGCACGAGCGAGGTGAGCTTCTGCGCGAGCGCGGTGCGCTGCTCGAGCTCGGTGTCGATGAGCGACTCGTCATGCTTCGGCCAATCGCTCAAATGCACGCTCGTGCCCTTCAGGTCGCGGTACAGGCGGTCGCTGAAGAAGGGTGCGATGGGCGCGCTCAGCATCGCGATCACTTCGAGGCAGCGGTGCAGCGTTCGGAACGCGGCGTTCTTGTCGGCACCGAGCTCGCCTTTCCAGAAGCGGCGGCGGTTGAGGCGCACGTACCAGTTGCTCAGGTCCTCCACCACGAAGTCCTGGATGGCGCGCGCAGCGATAGTGGGCTCGTAGTCGGCATAGCTCGCATCGGCCAGCTTCAGCACGCTGTTGAGGCGCGAAAGGATCCAGCGGTCGCTCTCCGTCAGGTCCTGTGCGCTCACACGAGATCCCGCATCAAGTGCGGGACCATCGATGTTCGCGTACAGCGCGAAGAAGTTGTAGGTATTGAAGAGCGCGCGGAAGAACTTGCGCTGCACCTCGGTGATGCCCTCGGCGTCGAACTTCAGGTTGTCCCACGGCGAGGCGTTGCTGATCATGTACCAGCGCACAGCATCGGCACCGTACTGGTCCAGTGTTTTGAAGGGATCCACCGCATTGCCCAAGCGCTTGCTCATCTTCTGGCCCACCTTGTCGAGCACCAGGCCGTTGCTCACCACGGTCTTGTACGCGACGCTGTCCTGCGTGAGCGTGGCGATGGCGTGCAGCGTGTAGAACCAGCCGCGCGTTTGGTCCACGCCCTCGGCGATGAACGCGGCCGGGAACTTCTCCTTGAAGGTGGCCTCGTTCTCGAAGGGATAGTGCCACTGCGCATAGGGCATCGCGCCGCTGTCGAACCACACGTCGATCAGGTCGGTCTCGCGGCGCATGGGCTTGCCGCTGGGGCTCACCAGCATGATATTGTCGACGTACGGACGGTGGATGTCGATGCGATCGTAGTTCGCATCGCTCATGTCGCCGGGCACGAAGGCGGCGTAGGGGTCCTGCTTCATCACACCGGCCTTCACGGCCTTGGCGATCTCCTCCTTCA
>CAUJFM010000287.1 GCA_963169595.1 Bacteroidota bacterium
CCCTATGCGCACGACAGCAGCACGGCGCACTGGAGCCTGGCCGCCTACCTGGTGGAGCTGGATGCCCCAAGGGCCAGGCACGATGCGGCGCTGGTGGACATCCTGGCACCCAGCGATGCACCGGTCCATCGCCTGCGCAACCCCGCCTGTGGTGCCGCCATCGTGCAGTTCCGCAACCTGGGCGCTGAGCCCCTGCACAGCGTGGACATCGTGTACGGCACGGAAGGCGGCACGCAGCACACCCATCGCTGGACCGGGCATCTGGCGTTCAATGCCACCACCACGGTGGCCTTGCCGGGGACCGTGGAAGGCAAAGGGCCGTCCGTGTTCGTGGTGAAGCTGGAACGCCCCAACGGCAAGGCCGATGCCTGGCCGCACGACAACGCACTGCGGAGCGCCTTCACGCCCGTGCCGGTCTACCCGCCCCCCGTGCTCGTGCAGCTGCTCACCAACAACGAGCCGATGCACAATGCCCTGCGGGTGACCGATGCGGACGGCCGCGCGGTGCTGGAGCGCCCGCTGGGCACCCTGGACAGCGCCCGCACCTATACCGACACGCTGCGCCTGGCTGAAGGCTGCTACACCCTGGCCCTCTCCGACACCGCCGGCGACGGACTGGAGTTCTGGTACAACACGAAAGGTGGGCGCGGGGCGCTGCGCTTGCTGGATGGCGAGGGCAAGCTGCTACGCCGCTTCGAGAGCGACCATGGCCATGGCGTGACGCACCAGTTCCGCGTGGCGGCCGATGCGCCCGCATACCGCGATACCGTGCCCGACATCGGCCTCTTCCCCACGCGCACCGCCGGGCCCACGGTGCTGGACTACTTCGCCGACAGGCCGGGCGCGGTGCGCCTGCGCGTGCTCGACCCGCAGGGCAAGGCCGTGCTGGAGCGCGACCTCGGAACACTGCGGCAGGACCGCGTGGCGCTGGACCTTTCCGCCCTGGCCCCCGAACGCTACACGGTGCTGGTGGAGCGCGATGGCGTGGAAGTATTCCGCCGCCGGTTGCGGGTGGTGAAGGAGTGAGGCGTACCACGCATCGCGCTGGAACGCAAGCTGATCGGCGTCAGTGCGCGCGATGGAAGGCCGCACTACGTTCGGGGAACATTATCCTCCATCAGCGGAGGGGACGTGTGCGACCATGCCCACCAAGACCACCAGCAAGGGAAGCGGCTCCCCGAAGAAGAAGGCCGCCGCCAGCAAGACCGCGAAGAAGGCCGCGCCCAAGGGCAAGGCCATCCCGGCCAACCGTAAGCCCGGCAACCTGGCTTCGCGCATGCCCGGCGAGCAGCATCCCGGACAGACCAGCCCCGAGACCAAGTTGCACGACCGTCCCGGTTCGCAGCCGGAGCGTGAGCGGCACCAATACCCGGGCAACACCTCGCCCAAGCGCGGGTCGGGCCGGAGCAACAAGAGCGCCACGGCGCGCTGATCACACGGTGATCAGGCCCCAGCGCAGGGCGAAGAGCACCAGGCCGGTCTTGCTCTTGATGGCGAACTTCTCGAAGAGCGCCACGCGGTAGTTGTCCACCGTGCGGCGGTGCACGCCCATCAGTCCGGCAATGGCCTCGTAGGTGTGCTCCTCGGGCGAGCACACGTGGTGCAGGAACTCCAGCTCACGCGGCGAGATCTGGGCCAGCACCGCATCACGTTCCCGTTCCTGGGCCGTGCGCAACCCGGGGTTGTCCTGCAAGGTGTGGTGCGTGCTGTCGGTGTAGTAGTAGCCGGTGGCCACCAGCGCATCCAGCGCGGTCTTCAGCACGGCAGGGCGGGCGTTCTTCAGCAGGAAGCCCCGCGCTCCGCTGCGCACGGCCTTCACCAAGGCCTCGTCGGCAGCATCGAAGGTGAGGGCGAGCGAGCGGATGCCGGGCCGGTGCTCACGCAGCCACTCCAGGGTGGCGTAGCCGTCCATCACGGGCATGTTCAGGTCCACGATGGCGATCGCAGGCTCATCGGCATGGCCGGGATGCAGGGCCACCAGGGCGTCCACCAGTTCACGGCCATGACCGGCCTCCATGCACACCCGGTAGCCGCCCAATGCGTTCACCGTGGCCACCAGGCCGCTTCGTACCAGGTGGTGGTCGTCCACCAGCGCCACATTATGTTCCATGTGCAGGCAGGGGTTGGATGGTCCAGGTGCAGCCATCGCCGGGCACACTGCGGCAATGGGCCTCCAGACCGATGAGCGCACAGCGCCGCCGGATGTTCGTGAGCCCGCCGTTGCCGCGCGTGGTGGCGGCCTCGAACCCACGGCCATTGTCGCTCACCACCAACGACCACGACGGACCGCCGTTGAGGGTGATGGCGATCTGGCTCGCACCGCTGTGCTTCAAGGCATTGTTGAGGATCTCCTGGAAGACCCGGAACAGGATGGTGCTGTGATCGGGAGGCAGTTGCGGAGCATCGCCGATCACCTGCACCATGGCGCGCACGCGTCCCACCCGTTCGAGCCGATCGGCCTCCGCGCTGATGGCATCGACCAGCGATCGCTGCTGCCACAGGTCCGTGTTCAGTCCGCGGCCCAGGCGGCGGATCTCGTGGATCCCCCGCTCCAGGGCATCGCGCGAGGCCACCAGCCGGGTGTCGGTGTTCCCCTCGTTGAGCGCACCATCGAGACCCAGTTGCGCCATGGTGAGCAGCTGGCCCACGTTGTCGTGCAGTTCGCGCGCCATGTCGGTGAGGGTATGCTGGGTGGCCTCGCGCTCGGCGAGCATCACCTCCTGGTCACGCCGCAACCCGGCCTCGGCCAGCGCCGCGCGGTGGCGTTGGCG
>CAUJFM010000288.1 GCA_963169595.1 Bacteroidota bacterium
CACCACGAAGCAGATGCTGTACTTCACCAGCAGCACCTTGCGCACGAAGAACCGTTCGAAGGTGAGGCTGACATCCAGGTAGGGATTGGCGGCCTGCTCATGGGGCAGTACGATGTTGCAGCCCACGCTCTTGGCGCCCACATCACGTGCCCCACGGTTGGCGGCCTCCATGATGCCGGGCCCACCGCCGGTCATGATGGTGAAGCCCACACGGCCTATGCGCCGGGCCAGCTCGCGGGTGGCCTCGTAGTAGGGGTGGTCCTCCTTGAAGCGCGCACTGCCGAAGAAGGTCACGCAGGGACCCACGAAGTGCAGCTTGCGGAAGCCGTAGACGAACTCGCGGGCAATGCTGGCCACGGAGCGCAGTTCCTGCCAGCGGTCACGGGGGCCTTCGAGGAAGCGCAGGTCGATGTGCCTGTGTGGCGGAATGTTCGATGGTTCGGTCACGCGCCGAAGGTATCCCCGCGCAAGCAGGCCGTTGGCTGCCGTTTTTGATAAATAGTTGTTAAGGGCCGTTCGCCGGCCTTTTGCTGTTCTAAGTTCGCAGCCGCTTAGGTAGATGCAGACCGGAACACACCCGTGGTTGAGGCGCTTCATGCTCGCGAGCATGGTGATGCTGGGCCTGCAGTTGTGCTTCCCCCTGACCATGCAGGCCTCCGTCATGGCCAACCATCGGGTGGACATGATCAGCCTGGGTGTGAAGGACCCGGCTGGCAAGCCTGGGGTCGATGTCGACTTCGATCTTCCGCCCTTGCTGGCGGTACTGCTGCTCCTCCCCGAATGGTTGGACGCGCCCGGCAACGGGTTGCAGCAGGGGTGTGACGTACCCCTCCCTTCGGTACTCCCCGTCGCTGGGTACCATCCCTCCGCACCCTGATGGGCCCTTGGTCCCGGTCCTGAGGCCGGGCGCGGTGCCGTGCACGAACTGCACGCATCCTGGATGCGCACTGCGTGGCCCATGTGTCCACGTATCCCACGTGTAGCATCGGTTCCCTGGTCCTCGCCTCTGCGCGGACACGTGTCGTTCATCGATCCCGATCATTCCTCACCATGTTCCATTTTGTCGGCCCGATGGGCCAGCATGCGGACGTTCCGCATCTTCCTGCACATCCATCTCTCACGCGTCGCTCGCCAGCGCTCCCCTTGTTCACCGGTTCCGCATTCGTGCTGCTGATCGCCCTTGTGCCGTTCCTTGCCGGTTGCGGGGCCCATCATGACGATGAAGCGCATGAAGGTCATGCCCAGGGGCGGTACCCGGCCACCACGGCCTTGCGCACTGATACCGTGGTCCAGAAGGACTATGTATGCCAGGTCCACGCCATCCAGCACATCGAACTGCGTGCCTTGGAGAAGGGCTACTTGCAGGATGTGCTCGTTGACGAAGGCCAGCGGGTCAGGAAGGGGCAGTTGCTCTTCCGCATCCGTCCGGTGTTGTACCAGGCCGAAGTGCAGCGGGCGCAGGCCGAGGCCGACCTGGCTGCGATCGAGTACCGGAACACGAAGGTGCTGGCCGACAGCAACGTGGTGTCGCCCAACGAACTGGCCATGGCCAAGGCCCGTGCCGACAAGGCGAAGGCGGAGTTGGATGCGGCCCGTGCGCATCTGGGCTTCACCGAGATCACGGCCCCGTTCGATGGCATCGTGGGCCGCTTCCATGTGCGGGTCGGCAGCCTGTTGGATGAAGGAGAGCTGTTGACCGAGCTCTCGGACAACAGCAGCATGTGGGTCTACTTCAACGTGCCGGAATCCGAGTACCTGGCCTATGCACAGGCCAGGAGCGCAGGCCGTGGCACGGAGGTCGCGCTCCGCCTGGCGAACGGGGACCTCTTCAAGGAAGTGGGCGAGATCACGGCCATCGAGTCCGACTTCGACAACACCACCGGCAACATCGCTTTCCGGGCCACTTTCCCGAACCCCGCAGGGTTGCTGCGTCACGGGCAGACCGGGAACATCCTGATGACCACACCGCTGAACGATGTGCTCGTCCTTCCGCAGAAAGCCACGTTCGAGGTCCTGGACCACCGCTATGTGTTCGTGATCGACAAGGACGACGTGTTGCACAGCACACGGGTTGAACTGGGGCCTGAGCTGCAGCACCTGTTCGTGGTGACCGGCGGGCTGAAGGAGGGCGATCGCTTCCTGTTGGAAGGACTGCGCAAGGTGAAGGACGGCATGCATGTGGAGTATCAGTTCCTCCCGCCCGACTCGGTCATCCGCCACCTGGACCTGTACGCCGAGTGATCGGCCTCAATCGCTGCTGAGCCATGTTCAGGAAATTCATCCATCGGCCGGTACTGGCCATTGTCATCTCGGTGCTGATCGTTTTTGTTGGCGGTCTATCCATCGAGCAGTTGCCCACGGCGCAGTTCCCCGAGATCGCGCCCACCACGGTCAACATCTTCATCGCCTATCCGGGGTCGAGCGCGGATGTGCTCACCCGCTCCACCATCATCCAGCTGGAGACGGCCATCAACGGGGTGCAGGGCATGCGCTACATCGCCAGCGATGCCACCAGCGCCGGCGAGGGAACCATCCGGGTCATCTTCGAGCCGGGCACCGATCCGGACGAGGCCGTGGTGCGAGTGAAGACCCGTGTGGACCAGGTGATGCCCAATCTGCCCCTGCTGGTGCAGCGTGAAGGGGTGATCATCACCCCGGTGCAGCCCAGCATGCTCATGTACGTGAACCTCTACGGCAATGGCGAGGATGCGGACGAGCTCTTCCTCTACAACTACGCCTTCACCCAGCTGATCCCCGAGATCCAGCGCATTCCGGGTGTTGCGCAGGCGCAGATCCTGGGCAGCCGCAAGTACGCGATGCGGGTGTGGTTGAAGCCCGATCGCATGCGTGCCTACCGCATCAGTGCGGAGGAGGTGATGAAGGCCATGGAGGAGCAGAGCGTCATCGCGCGCCCCGGCCGCCTGGGCCAGAGCTCCGGTATCAATGCGCAGTCGCTGGAGTATGTGCTCGTGTACCAAGGGCAGTTCAATGAACCCGAGCAGTACAAGAACATCATCATCCGGGCCAACGAGGAGGGGGAGCTCATCAAGCTGCGCGACATCGCGGATGTGGAGCTGGGCAGCGAGTTCTTCGACATCTATTCCAACCTCGATGGCAAGCCCTCCGCATCGATCGTGCTCAAGCAGACCCTGGGCAGCAATGCCACGGAGGTCATCGAACGGGTGAAGGAGACGCTGAAGGAGCAGGCGGAGTTCATGCCACCCGGAGTGGATTACAAGGTGAGCTATGATGTCTCCACCTTTCTGGATGCCTCCATTGAACAGGTGCTGCATACCCTGCGCGATGCCTTCATTCTGGTTGCGCTGGTGGTGTTCATCTTCCTGGGTGACTGGCGTTCCACGTTGATCCCGATCATCGCCGTGCCGGTGTCGCTCATCGGGGCCTTCTTCATCATGCAGCTGTTCGGGCTGTCCATCAACCTCATCACCTTGTTCGCCTTGGTGCTGGCCATCGGCATCGTGGTGGATGATGCCATCGTGGTGGTGGAGGCGGTGCACGCCAAGATGCATGACAAGCCGGAGCTGACGCCCTACAACGCGGTGAAGGAGGTGATGGGGGAGATCGGTGGGGCCATCATCGCCATCACTCTCGTGATGGTGTCGGTGTTCATCCCCATCGCCTTCATGACCGGTCCGGTGGGCGTGTTCTACCGCCAGTTCTCGATCACCATGGCCGGCTCCATCATCCTTTCGGCCGTGGTCGCGCTCACGCTCACACCGGTGCTGTGTGCCATGGTCCTCAAGCCGCATGGCGCAGGTCATCATCGTCGGTCCTGGATGGACCGCGCCATCGACGCCTTCAACCGGGCGTTCGAGCGGATGACAGGCCGGTATGTGGCCATTTTGGACCGCACAGTGGCCAGGCGGTTCCTCACCTTCGGTGTGCTGGCAGCTTTCCTGGCGGGGATCGTCATCGCCGATCGAGTGCTGCCTGCGGGCTTCATTCCCAGCGAGGACCAGGGCACGATCTACGCCATCATCCAAACGCCTCCTGGAAGCACCCTGGAGACCACCAATGAGGTAGCGCAGCAACTTCAGCGCATCTGCAAGGAGATCCCCGAGGTGGCCTCCGTGTCCTCACTGGCCGGCTACGAGATCATGACGGAGGGTCGCGGTTCCAATGCAGGCACCTGCCTCATCGATCTGAAGCCCTGGAGCGAACGCCACAAGGACGTCAACGAGGTGATGGAAGAGCTGGAAGAGCGCACCAAGGACCTTGGAGCCATCATCGAGTACTTCGAGCCGCCGGCCGTTCCCGGCTTCGGCTCATCAGGGGGCTTCTCCCTGCGCATGCTGGACAAGACCAACGGTACGGACTACCACGAGTTCGACCGGATCAACCACGAGTTCATGGAGGCCCTGGCCAAGCGGAAGGAGCTGACCGGCCTCTTCACCTTTTATGCGGCCAACTACCCGCAGTACGAGCTGATCATCGACAACCAGGTGGCCATGCAGAAGGGTGTCTCCATCGGCAAGGCCATGGACAACCTCAACATCCTCATTGGCAGCACCTATGAACAAGGCTTCATCCGGTTCGGCCGTTTCTTCAAGGTCTACACGCAGGCCGGGCCGGAATACCGGCGCTATCCGTCCGATCTGGAGAACCTCTTCGTGAAGAACGAGGAGGGTGATATGGTGCCCTACTCCTCCTTCATGCGCTTCGAGAAGCGCCTCGGGCCGAACGAGATCACGCGGTACAACATGTACAATTCAGCGGCCATACGCGGGTTGCCTGCCGCCGGGTATACCAGTGGTGATGCCATCAAGGCCATCCAGCAGGTGGCGAAGGAGACCCTGCCACGTGGCTATGACATCGCCTGGGAGGGGCTGTCCTACGACGAGGCCCGGCGTGGCAACGAGGCCATCACCATCTTCCTCGTGGTGCTCATCTTCGTCTACCTCGTGCTGGCGGCGCAGTACGAGAGCTTCGTGCTGCCGCTGGTGGTGATCCTCTCGCTGCCCATCGGCGTGTTCGGGTCCTTCCTCCTGTTGAAGGCCATGGGCCTGGCCAACGATGTGTACGCGCAGATCGGCCTCATCATGCTCATCGGTCTGCTGGGCAAGAACGCGGTGCTCATCGTGGAGTACGCGGTCCAGCGCGAGCGTGCGGGGGCCAGCACGCGCGACGCGGCCATCGAAGGAGCGAAGGCCCGTTTCCGACCGATCCTGATGACCTCCTTCGCCTTCATCGCGGGGCTCATCCCGTTGGTGATCAGTTCGGGGGCGGGCGCGATCGGCAACCGCACCATTGGTTCCTCGGCCATGGGCGGCATGATCGTCGGCACCTTGGTCGGTGTGCTGGTGATCCCCGGCCTCTACTACGTCTTCGCGAACCTGATCAAGGGCCGGAAGCTCATTCGCGATGAACGCGACGAACCCATCTCGGAGGAGCTCGTCCGGCATGCCGAGGAGGAAACCAGCGCGAGGGAGACCATCCGGTCCCTCAATGCACGCATCATGGACCTGTTGAAACGCAAGAAGGACCAATGAACCGAACGATCCATTCCCTGGCTGCTGCCGGCCTGCTGGCCCTGCTCAGCCTGTCCTCCTGCGTACCTGCTCTGCGTAGCCGGGAGGCCCGAAGCGACACGCCGACGGCCTATCCATCCGCAGGCAAGGACACCACGGATGTGGCTGCCGTACCGTGGCAACAGTTCTTCACCGATCCGGACCTGCGGGCGCTCATCGATACGGCCCTGGCCAACAACCAGGAGCTGAACGTGATGATGCAGGAGATCGAAGTCTCCAAGGCCGAGGTACGTGCGCGCAAGGGCGAGTTCCTTCCTTTCGTCGACCTCGGTGCGGCCGCAGGCGTGGAGAAAGTGGGGGAGTACACGCGCAATGGTGCGGTGGAGCACCAGTTGCCCGTGCGGGAGGAGCAGGCCTTTCCGGAGCCCGTGCCCGATCTGCTCGTGAACATGCGGGCCTCATGGGAGCTGGACATCTGGAAGAAGTTGCGCAATGCCCGCAAGGCCGCGATGCTGCGCTACCTCGGTACCGTGGAAGGCCGGAACTTCATGGTGACGCACCTCGTGGCCGAGATCGCGAACAGCTACTTCGAGCTGATGGCCCTGGACAACCAGCTGGACATCCTGCAGGCGAACATCGCGATCCAGCAGGATGCACTGGAGGTCGTGAAGCTGGAGAAGCAGGCCGCCAAGGTCACCGAGCTGGCCGTGCGCCGCTTCGAGGCCGAGGTGCTGAAGAACCAGAGCGACCTGTTCGACATCCAGCAGCGCATCACGGAGACGGAGAACCGGATCAACTTCCTGGTGGGCCGCTATCCACAGCCGATCAAGCGCAATTC
This sequence comes from Bacteroidota bacterium, assembly GCA_963169595.1. Lineage (GTDB taxonomy): Bacteria > Bacteroidota > Bacteroidia > Flavobacteriales_F > PHOS-HE28 > PHOS-HE28. The sequence continues at coordinate 6,328 of CAUJFM010000288.1, forward strand.
AGTCGGTTTCCAGTCCCTCTTTCCGGACGATATCGCCGCGGGCATCCCCGCACAGTTGCTGGCTCATCGCCCGGATATCCGGCAGGCCGAGCTTGAACTGGAGGCAGCCCGGCTGGATGTGAAGGCGGCCAAGGCCAACTTCTATCCCTCTCTGCGGCTCACGGCAGGGATTGGGCTGAACGCCTTCAATGGGGCCTATCTGCTGGAAACGCCGGCCTCGCTGCTCTACAATGCGGCTGGTGACCTGGTGGCACCGCTGGTCAACCGGAATGCGATCAAGGCGGCCTACGCCAGCGCCAGTGCACGCCAGTTGCAGGCGGTGTACGAGTATGAGCGGACGCTG
>CAUJFM010000289.1 GCA_963169595.1 Bacteroidota bacterium
GGAGAGCCAGCGTCATGAGCATGCCGAGAAGGTCAATGTGTTCATCGCCGAGGTGTTGGAAGAGGCGGGACTTTCGCTGAAGGACCTGGATGCCGTGGCCGTGGGCATCGGGCCCGGCAGCTATACCGGCCTGCGCATCGGTCTCAGCGCGGCCAAGGGCCTGTGCTACGCCCTGGAGGTCCCGCTCATCGGCCTCAGCACCCTGGGCACCCTGGCCCGGGCCGCCATCGATACGGCCAACACTCCCGTTGCCACCGTCCAGCCCATGGTCGACGCCCGTCGCATGGAGGTCTTCACCGGCACCTACGATGCATCCGGACATGCTCTGGGTGATCATCATCCCTTGGTGCTGGATGAAGCCTGGGCCCAGCAAGCCAAAGGACGGCTGGTCTGCGGTGATGGGGCCGACAAGGCTGCGGCGCTTTGGGAGGCAGCTCCGGAGCTCATCCATCTTCCCGGGATAAGGCCCACGGCGGTCGCCATGTTCACCGAGGCGGAACGCCGCATGACGGAAGGGAAGTTCGACGACCTGGCCTACCTGGTGCCCGACTATGGCAAAGGGGCGAACGTGACGCAGCCCAAGAAAGGCGGGGCTTAGATGCCGGCCAGGATCGCCAGCAGGGCGATCATCGGTTCATCCCCTTCCACGATGAGGATGGCATCGCCCTTGTTCGCGAAGGGTCCATCGGCGAGGAACACGCGGTTCCCTTCCAGGATGAAGGCGCCTTCACCCTTGTTGCAGAAGGCCCCGTCACAGCGGAACACCTTGTTGCCTTCCACCAGCAGCACACCCTGGCCCCGGTTGCAGAAGGGGCCCGCGCAGCGGAAGAGCTTGTTGTCCTCGGTCAGGTAGGCGCCCGGTCCGCGGGAGCCCATGCCGTCGATGGTGCGGAACACCTGTGTGCCGTTGAACACGAAGAGGCAGCTGCCGCGCGACCCGAACGGACCGCAGGCCTGGAAGATGTGCCCGCGCTCGACCACATAGGCCGCATCGCCCGGAGTGGCGAAGGGACCATAGGCCCACCGCACCAGCCCCTGCTGGGCCGCGCTCACCTGCGAGGCCGCCAACAGCAGCAGGAGTAGCAGGCACCTCATGGGCGTTGCTGGGCCACACCGCCCCGTTCGGTGGTGAACTTGATCACATGGATGGTGCCCGAGGCCATGTCCTTGGTGAGGCGGGCCGTGAGCAGCATCGTGGCCGCATCGTAGAGGAACTCGTCGCGCTCCACGTGCCGGTCATCATGCCACAGCTCGCCGGCCACCACATTGCCGGCCTCATCGTAACGCCAGGTGCGGCGCATGGTGCGCTTCTCGGCCAGGTCGGGCTGTTCCACGCGCTCGGACAGCCGGCCCTTGTCGTCGTAAGTGAAGGTGATGCGCGACCGCCGGTTGCTGATCAGGTAGCGGTCCTCGATGCTGCGCAGGTAGCCCAGCCGGTCCTTGGTGTAGGTCTGCTCCCGGAAGGGCAGGCCGAGGTCGTTGGTGTACACGCGTTTCCACACGGTGTCGTTCACCGTCACGTAGCGGTAGTGCTCATCGCTGATGGCCGTGACCGTTCCCGGCACCAGGTGGTAGCGGTCGGTGCCCAGGTTCTCGATGCGGCTGTAGGTCTCGCGCACCACGCGGCCCTCCGGGTCGAACTGCTGATCGTAGGCGAAGTGGCCGCCCAGGTCGTTGCGCAGGCGGCGGCTGAGCCGGCCATCGGCATCGTAGTTGAAGAGCACCGAGGCCGTGTCGCGACCGGTCCCCGGCTGGCCGAAGCTGTGGTTGGCATAGATGGTCCGTCCCAGCGCGTCGAAGCGGTAGAGGTGCTTCTCGCGCTGCTCGCGCATGGGTTCGTTGTCGCGCTTCACCAAGCGTTGCCCCACGATGGTGGTGATGCCATTGCGGGCGATGAACTTCTCGTTGAAGTGCAGGCCCCCCGGGTCATCCGTGCCGGGCAGCACCAGCAGGGTCTGCGCCTGCATCAGCAAGGGGGCGCACAGCAGCAACAGGGCGATGTGGGTCCTCATGGCAGTTGGTTCAGCGCCTCGTCCACCGTGGCGACGGGCAGTTGGCAGGCTTGGTCCACGCATACAAAGATCGTGCTGGAGGGAAGGGAACGACGCTGCAGGTGCGGCAGGGTGCCGGTGGTCATGCCCGGGAATAAGAGGGTCTTGGGCACAGGGTGGGTCCCGAAGGCCCTGCGGAGCGGCAGCGCATCGGGGCCGGCGATGGCTTCGTCCGCGAAGCACTCACGCGCCATCACATGGCACCAGTGGCAGCTGCTGTAGCCCACGCTTCCCAGCACCAGCTTGTTCCCGGCCTTTGCCTTGGCGAAGGCCTCCTCGCCCCAGGGGTGCCAGTCCACCGGGTTATAGGCATGCTGCTGCAGGTAGGGGCTGGGCTCGTGGATGAGCCGATTGGCCGGCCTGTTACTTTGGTGCGCGCCCATGGACCCTCAAAGGAACGACCGTCCTCCCCGGCTGATCGGCCGTGGCGCCGCTGGCGATCAACACCGCCCAGTGAAGGGCGGGGTGAAGGAACGCTACTGGCCCGGCACCTTGATGAGCCTGGGGATCTTCGTGGGCCTGGGCAGTGTACTCACCGTGGTGCCCTGGACCTTGGTGGACCCGGCCGAACTGTTCCGGTTCTTCCTCCTGCTGTGCTTCGTGGGGACCGTGCCGCCCTACATGGTGTCCGGCTGGCGCTTCGGCATGGAGCGGCTGGAGTGGTTCCTGTTCAACGTGCTGGCCGTGGGCCCCCTGCTCACCAGTGCCCTGCTCTGGCTCAATTTCCTGGCGCACGGGCCGGTCACCACCACGGACCACGTGGTCGATGAGGTGGAGGAGGTGGCCGGGGTGCTGTACTACCGGTTCAAGGACGGCTTCCTGGACGAGTACACCCTGGCGCGGAGCATCTATCGGGACCGGTACCCCATCGTGGGCAATGCCGTGCATGTCAGCACCGCCGACGGCCTGTTCGGGGTGCCGGTGGTGGTGCGCAAGGAGCCTTTCGTCCTATCGCGCTGAGCGCAGGTCGATGGTCTCTTCCAGTTCGAAGGGGAAGCGTTTCTTCAGCATGCCGGAACGCCCGGCCACCGTGCCCTTCGCGCCCAGCTTCAGTTCACCGGTGAGCGCACCGCCCAGCAGCATCAGCATCAGCGGTCCGCCCTGCAGGTCGGCATGGAGGTACACGGGGTAGACCCGGGTGGTCTTCCGCTCCAGCGTCAGGGTGGAATCGAGCATCCCCTTGCCCACGAAGCGGTCGTTCAGGTAGAGGTCCACATCGGGGTCCTCCACGTGGATGCGGAAGCCATTGGGGTTGTTCACCAGGGCGTCCACCCGCAGGGCCACCTGTTTCCCATCCATGCGCAGCACCTCCACGTGGGTGATGTCCTTCAGTTCCACCTCCTCGTAACTGGAACAGGAGGCCAGCCCGAGGAGGAGGAGCAGGGGGAGCAGGCGGAATGCCATGAACGTGGTCCGGTAGCGCATGGCTATACGCAGGCAATTCCCGTACCGGGCCTCAGGGCCTGTTCGGGATCTGCCCTTTTGAAGCGAGCGATGAGGGTTTGGCGACCAGACGAGGCGCGGAAACGGAGCATAGCCGGTGCTACGTGACGTTTTCCGCAACGAAGTATGGGCGCCAAAGACCATCGCGCAGCCGAATGCGTAGATGCCGAACAGGCTCTTAAGCCTTGAAGCCGCTGGCCGCGAAGTGCTGGAAGAACCGCGGGATGGTCCGGATGCCCTGGAAGTAGTTGAAGACGCCGTACTTCTCGTTGGGGCTGTGGATGTTGTCGCTGTCCAAGCCGAAGCCGAGGAGCACGGTCTTTAGGCCCAGTTCGTGCTCGAAAAGGGCCACGATGGGGATGCTGCCGCCGCCGCGGGTGGGGATGGGCTTCTTGCCGAAGGTCTCCTCCATGGCCTTGCTGGCCGCCAGGTAGGCGGGGCTATCGATCGGTGTCACGGCCGCCTCACCGCCGTGGTGGGGCTTCACCACCACCTGGATGCCCGGAGGCGCGATGGATTCGAAGTGGTCCTTGAAGAGCTTCGTGATCACGTCGCTCTTCTGGTCGGGCACCAGGCGCATGCTGATCTTGGCGTAGGCCTTGGAGGGCAGCACGGTCTTGGCGCCCTCGCCGATGTAGCCGCCCCAGATGCCGTTCACGTCCAGCGTGGGACGGATGCTGCTGCGCTCCTCGCTGGTGTACCCTTTCTCGCCGCGCAGGCCGTTCACACCCAGGTCCTTCTTGTACTCCTCCTCGTCGAAGGGGGCTTCGGCCAGGGCATCGCGCTCGGCGGTGCTCAGCTCCTTCACGGCCTCGTAGAAGCCGGGCACGGTGATGCGGCGGTCGGCGTCGTGCAGGCTGGCGATCATCTCGCACAGGGCGTTGATGGGGTTGGCCACGGCGCCGCCGTACACCCCGCTGTGCAGATCGCGGTTGGGGCCGGTCACCTCCACCTCCACGTAGCTGAGGCCGCGCAGACCGGTGTTGATGCTGGGCACATCGTTGGCGATCATCGAGGTGTCGCTGATCAGCACCACGTCGGCCGCCAGTTTCGCCTTGTTGTTCGACACGAACACGCCGAGGTTGTCGCTGCCCACTTCCTCCTCGCCCTCGATCATCACCTTCACGTTGCAGGGCAGGCCGCCGTTCTTCATCATGGCCTCGATGGCCTTCACATGCATGTAGAACTGGCCCTTGTCATCGGCGCTGCCGCGGGCGTAGATCATGCCGTCCTTGATCACCGGGTCGAAGGGGCCGCTGTGCCACAGGTCGAGGGGATCGGGGGGCTGCACATCGTAGTGGCCATAGACCAGCACCGTGGGGAGCTTCGGGTCCACGATCTTCTCTCCGTACACGATGGGATGCCCGGCGGTGGGGCACACCTCCACCTTGTCCAGCCCGGCCTCCACCATGCGCTGCTTCACCGCCTCGGCACAGCGGGCCACGTCGGTCTTGTACTTGGGGTCGGCGCTCACGCTGGGGATGCGGAGCAGGTCGAGCAACTCGTTGAGGAACCGGTCCTTATGGGACTCGATGTAGGTGTCGATGGCGTGCACGGTGGTAGGGTTCTCGTATGGTGGGGGCGAAGATAGCCCCGACCCTCCAAGGGGCAGGCAACCTTTCCCGGGTCATCGGGGTCATCAGTTTGAACGGAACACGTATTTTTCAACACGTTATCCCAACCGGTCGGATGAGGCAACAGTACGCTTTGACGCTTTTGATGCTCCTGCTGGGCATCACCCGCATGCCTGCGCAGTTGGTCGTCACCAACACGATGACCCCGCAGCAGTTGGTGGAGAACGTGCTCCTGGGCGGCGGTGTCACAGCCTTCAATGTCACCTACAACGGGGTGCCCAGCCCCGCCACCGCCCAGCAGACCGCCGGTTCCTTCACGGCCACCAGCTCCAACTTGGGTCTGGCCGCAGGGGTCATCCTCTCCACGGGCTACGTGACGAACGTGGACCAAGGTGCCACCGGTTTCCAAAGTGACCAACCCAGCCCCAATAACTCCGATCCCGATCTGGAGACCATTTCCGGTGGAACGATCAACAACGCGTCGGTCCTCGAGTTCGACTTCATTCCCACCGGCGACACCCTCCGGTTCCGTTATGTGTTCGGTTCCGAGGAGTATCCCGAGTTTGTTTGTTCGTTCAATGATGCGTTCGGCTTCTTCCTGAGTGGTCCTGGTATTACGGGTCCCTACACCAATGGAGCTGCCAACATCGCGCTCCTGCCTGATGGCGTCACCCCCGTGACCATTGACAACGTGAACAACGGGGACGACAACAACCCGAACGATCCCTTCTGTCCTGCCTCCAACCCGCAGTATTACGTGAACAATTCCACCGGGACCACTGTGGTCTACGATGGGTTCACCACCGTGCTGACGGCCTTTGCCCTGGTGCAGTGCGGGCAGATGTACCACATCAAACTGGCCATTGGCGATGCACTGGACCAGGCCTACGATTCGGGTGTGTTCCTGGAGGCGGGCAGTTTTGTGAGCACTGGTCAGGTGGCGGCGGACCTGTCGAACGGCTTCGGTATCAATGGCGATACCATGCTCGAGGGGTGCGGTCCGTACGAGATCGTCTTCTCGCGCTTGGGGGATATCAGCGAGGCCGATACGGTAAGCCTGTTGATCTCCGGCACCGCCACCCCCGGGGTGGACTATTCACCGGCCCTACCCGCGGCGCTCATCTTCCAGCCGGACCAGCAGTCGGCGAGCGTATGGGTGGATGTCCCCATGGACGCCGATGGCCTGGAGTCGCTCATCGTTCAGGTGGAACAGTTGGTGGAATGCGCCGGTGTGGTGATCCAGACCCTGTTCACCTTCTACATCGACAGCCCGGAGCCCTTGGATGTGCAGATGAGCGACATCAACAGCGTGTGCGGTCAAGTGAACGTGTTGGCGCCGGTGGTCACGGGCGGCCTCGGTGAATACACCTACCTGTGGAACACGGGTGATACCACGGCCACCATCAGTGTCAGTCCCGGTGTCACCACCACCTATTCGGTGACCGTGGGGGATGTGTGCGGGGTGGTGGAAGTGACGGACGACATGACCGTGACGCTCCCCATCTATCCGCCCTTGGAGATCGAAGTGAGCCCCGAGACGCTGATCCCCTGCCTGGGGACCGGGCCGATCTCCGTGACCAGTGCCGCGGGAGGGAACAACGTGTTCGCATATGCCTGGATGGCCAATGGCAACCTCGTGGGCAACACCGCCACCGTGACCGTGCCCGCCGGGCCACCCACATGGTATGTGGTCACGGTATCCGAAGGCTGCGGCACCTCGGTGCAGGACAGCGTGCTGGTGGGGACCGAGCCGCTGCCCCCGATCGAGATCACCACGTCCGGTGATGTCACGGTGATCTGCCCGGGTGATACCACCGAGCTTGCCGTGGTGGGTGTCACGGGTGGGAACGGGATCTACACCTATCAATGGACCAACGCCGCTGGTTCGGTCGTGAGCACGGTATCAACGGTGGAAGTGGGGGTTCCTGCGGACCAGGCCTACACGATCACCGTGGCCGACCAGTGCGGTTACTCGGGCAGTGCGGTGGTGAACACCTGGCTGCCCAACTACGATCCGTTCCAGCTCACCGTGCCCATGGACAAGCTCATTTGTGCGGGGGACAGTGCCGAGCTCATCGCGGTGGTCACTGGTGGTTCGGGCTATTACACCGTGCTGTGGCATGGTCCGGACAGCCTGTCAGACCCCCTCATCCGCGTGTCGCCCGATGAGGACACCGAGTACATCGTGACCGTGACGGACCAATGCGGGGCCCAGCGCACCGATGATGTGGTGGTGGCGGTGGAACATGTCTACACGAGCATCGTGGTGACCAATCTAGGGCAGGATGACTGGTACCTGCAGGCGGCCACCCTGCCCTATGCACGCACCTGGACCTGGGAGATGGGGGATGAGGAAGGCACCCGGTACAGAGGCCACGAAGTGTACCATAGCTACGTGGACCTCGAGGACCATTGGGTGAAGCTGAGCATCGTGACCCCCAACGGCTGTCCGGGCGTGGATTCGGTGCTGCTTCGCGCACCGGCGCACATCTATTTCCCCAATGCCTTCACCCCGGACGGGGACGGGGTCAATGACCTCTTCGGACCCAAGTTCAACGACATCAGTGAGTTCGACATGAAGATCTTTGACCGCTGGGGCGAGCTGATCTTCAGCACCACGGACCCCAACATCTTGTGGGATGGCAGTGTGAATGGCTCCGGCATCACCATGACCGGGGTCTATGTGTACACTTACCGCGCCGTGGGCCATTACTTCCCGGCCCAGGAAGGTGTGGGGCATGTGACCTTGTTGAAGGGAACTCAGGATTGAAGAAAACTAACACGCGGATAACGTGATCAAGTACAGAGCGATCGGTGCGGCCTTGGTGGCAGGGATGTCCTTCGGCCTCCAAGCCCAATTGGTGGTGACCACGAACCAGACCCCACAACAACTGGTGCAGGATGTCCTGCTGGGCTCGGGTGTCACGGTGAGCAACGTGTCCTTCAACGGCGTGCTGAACCCCGCCACCCCGCAACAGGGTACCGGGGCCTTCACCACGACCAGTTCGAACCTCGGGCTGGGTGCCGGGGTGATCCTCTCATCGGGTTTTGCCCAGAACATCGGCCAAGGAGCGACCGGCTTCCAAAGCGACAACCTGGTGCCGAACGTGAGCGATCCCGATCTGGTGGCGATCTCGGGAGGCACCATCAACAACGCGGCGGTCCTGGAGTTCGACTTCGTCACCACAGGTGACTCGATCAAGTTCCGTTATGTGTTCGGTTCGGAGGAGTACCCCGAGTTCGTGTGCTCCTTCAATGATGCCTTCGGCTTTTTTCTGAGCGGTCCTGGCATCTCCGGACCCTACACCAATGGCGCCATCAACATCGCGCTGCTGCCTGATGGTGTCACTCCGGTGACCATCAACAACGTGAACAATGGGGATAACAACAACCCCAATGACCCCTTCTGCCCGGCCGTGAACCCTCAGTACTACGTGAACAACGCCACGGGGACAACGGTGGTCTATGATGGCTTCACCGTGGTGCTGGAGGCCAAACGGGCCGTGCAGTGCGGGGAGACCTATCACATCAAGCTGGCCA
>CAUJFM010000290.1 GCA_963169595.1 Bacteroidota bacterium
CTGAAGGACCTGGACAGCCCCTACGTCCACATCACGGTGGCCTGCGATCATGGGTACCTGGATGGATACCCCGCTGCCTTTCTGGGAAGTGCGGCGGTCGGCACCGTGCTGGGTAGCATCGGCGTCCGCCTACTGAGCGAGAGCATTGGCAGCGCGGTGCTCGAACGATACCCGATCACGCGACGCGGCGCCGTCAACTACAGCCTGGTGGACACCCGACGCAACCGCTGGGTGAAGCCCGGTCTGAGCACCGGCCAGCTATTCGATGAGCTCGCCCAATCGATGCGCGATGACCTCACCGATAAGGCCTACGGCTACGTGGGCCGATTCGAGGGCTACCCTGGCATCTACTTCAACTCGGATGCCACCTGCACCACCTCGGTGGATGACTTCAACACCATCCACACGAACCGCGTGTGGAACGAGTGTGCACGCCGGGTGCGGCGTGCGCTCATCCCCCGCATCAACAGCCGCCTCCGGATCGATCCTGTGAGCGGCCGGATCGCGCCCTCCACCATCGCAGACTGGGACGCCGCCTGTAAGCGGGAACTGGAGCAGCTCCTGGCCGAAGGCGAGATCACCGACTTCACCTTCACGCTCGACCCCGAACAGGACGTCATCGCCACCGGCAAGGTGAGCTGTGGCATCCGCGTGGTGCCGCAGGGCATCGCCAAGGCCATCGAGGCCGAGCTCGGATTCACGAACCCCGCACAAGCCTAAGGCATGGCAACTCAGATCATCAACAACTTCGGCAACGTCAACGGCTGGAACGAGCACGAGGTCGTGCTGATGGGCCGCAAGCTGGTCGGCATCTCCAAGATCAGCTACAAGGACAGCACGGAGATGGAGGCCGTGTACGGCGCCGGGGGGTTCCCGATCGGCGTGGGCACCGGGAATTACAAGGCCGAGTGCGGCATGACGTTGATGAAGGAGGAGGTGGAAGCCCTCATCGGCAGCCTCCCCGCGAACAGCCGCCTCCAGGACATTCCGCCGACTGACATACCTGTGCTGACCATCAGGGCAGGCAAGGTGACCAAGGATGTGATCCGGAACTTCCAGTTCACCGGCCTCGGCAAGGAGGTGAGCCAGGGCGACAAGAGCGTGTTCCTGGAGATGCCGTGCTTCTGCACACACATCGACTGGAACGTGAAGTAAGTGTAGTTCAAAACCCAACAGCAATGAGAGAGGCGACAGAGAAGCGGACGATCCCGGAGGGAGTGACCGAGCAGCAGTTGATCGAATGGCAGCGGAAGTACGGGGCCGACAAGGTGTTCCCCATCCGGGTGAGGAAAGGAGAGAATGAGTATGTCGGCGTTTTCCGTAAGCCGAACCTCTCCGACATGAGCGCTGCGGCCAGTGTTGGTCAGTCGAATCCGATGGCCAGTGCGGAACTGCTCTTCAGCTCGTGCAAGCTCGCGGTCGACCCCGCGATGGAATCCGATGATGAGGTGAAGTTCGGCGCCATGCAAGGCGTTGCCAAGCTCTTTCGCATCCTGGATGCAGAAGTGGGGGAACCGTTCGGCGTCGAGCAATAGACGCCTCGCCCGACGCCGACCAACTGCGAAAGGGGCGCGCCCTCGTGCGAAGCGAGTTCGGTGTGGATCCTGACACGCTCACCGACGCCGAGTTCATTGATCGATGGATCGAAGCCCACTGGCTTCTGCAATTCAAGGCCGAACTGCTCGGTAGGCGGCTCGGCCTCATTCAGTAAATGACCGACCGCATCACCATAGATATAGGGATCCTCCAGGGGATCTTCGGTGACCTGCATAAGCTGCAACAGCGGCTCGGTGGGATCACCGGTGGTGTGGCTGCCATTGATAACGCTGCGGCCAAGTCCTTCGGCGGCATGCAGGGCAGCGTGAACAGCGCTGCCGGTGCCGTGGGTGCCCTGGACGATCGCTTCGATGCGAGCATGCGGAACATCGTCGGCGACATCATGGCGCCGCTCGCAAGGACACAGGAGCTGGAAGCGAAACTGCGCGCCCTCGGTGGGCGGATGAACACCGCGAAGAGCGTTGGCAAGGTGCGTCGGCTGAAACAGGAGATCAACGCCACGCAGAAGGAACTCGATGGTGTGAACCCATCGCGGATGGAACAGCGAGTGGGAGGCGCAATTTCGCGTATGCGTAGTGTGGTCACTGGTATGGCCATGTCGCTCGCTGGCGCCTTCGCGGTCGGCGGGGTCGCGGCATTCGGAAAGGGCTTGCTTGATGCCGCGTCGAACGCACAGATGTACGAGAGTTCGCTCGGGGTGATCCTGAAGAACAAGGGACATGTGGATTCGCTGATGGCCCAAGTGAAGACCTTTGCAGCGCAGACGCCGTTTGAACTGACCGAGGTTCAGGAGGCTTCAAAGGGCTTCGCGGCGGCAGGATTCACAGTTGATGAGATCATTCCGAAACTGCGTACCATAGGGCAGACGGCTTCCGCTCTTGGCCAACCCTTCGATGAGATCGCCTCCTTCTACCGGAAGGTGAAGAGCAGCGGTATCGTACAGGCTGAGGAGTTGAACCAGATGGGTGATCGTGGCATCCCGCTCATCCAAAAGCTGGCCGAGGTCATGGGCGTGACCGAGGCCCAGGTACGCGCGTTGGCCTCCGAAGGCCAGGTCGGCTTCAAGGAGATGGAGGTCGCATTCGAGCGCATGGGCGGTGTGGGTGGCGACTTTGACGGCATCTTCGGAGCCGCCATGGGGTCCCTCGCCGGCAAGATGAGCACCCTTAGCGATGCCTGGGGCAGTTTGAGGGTGGAGTTGGGTACGGCACTGGCCCCGACGTTCTCCGCTGGGATCGAGATCGCCTCAAGCGCACTCGACGGCTTGAAGAACGGCTTCCAATGGGTGATGTCGAACGGCGAAACCATACTCGGCGTATTGGAGGGATTCGCCTTCGTGGCTGGCATCTATGCGATCCAGTTGATCGCGAACAACCGCGCATTTGTCGTGAATTTGGCCCTGAAGAAGGCCGCAGCCGTCGCGGATGGTGTAATGGCCATGTGGACGGCCCTGACAACCGGTAGTGTGACCGCCGCGACCACCGCACAATGGAACTGGAACGCCGCGCTGTTGGCCAACCCCATTGGACTGGTCGTTGCTGGTATAGCAGCATTGGTTGCTGCCGTGGTCTACGCATGGAACAATTTCGAGGGATTCCGGGCCTTCCTCTACGGCCTGTGGGAGTCGGTGAAGGTGGTCTTCCAGGGCATCTGGGAGGTGATCAAGACAACGTTCAGTGGCGTGGTCGAGGCAGCAAAAGGCGTGTGGGACATCTTGGCCGGGCTATTCACAGCAGACTTCGACCGGGTCGGCGAAGGGTTCAAGAAGTTCGGAAAGGGCTTGATCGACAACATCACGTCCCCATTCCGAGCAGCCCAGGAGATCGCGAAGCAAGCCGAGGGCATGGGACTGAAAGTCGGCATGGCCTACGCCAAGGGCGATGCCGAGGGCCGCGCCGCGTTCAAGGCCAACAAGGAGCAAGAGGCCATCGCTGCCTCCGGGGTCGATCAGAGGAGCAAGCCAGGTGTCGACGCGAAGAATATCGTGTCACCTGGGCAGGATGTAGGTGCCTCCGCGTTGACCAGTACCGCACCCAAGGCCAGTGGCACAAGTAAGGCGGACGGCGTGACGGTCGGTGGCGATGCCAAAGGCAGCGGCCGCACCATCACCATGGACATCAACATCACCAACCACATAAGCCTGCCGAAGGACGCCAACATGGGCGTGCGGGAGCTGGCCGAGAAGGTGACCGCCGCCCTGGTGAACAAGTTGAACGATGCGCAATACGCGATGGGATGATGGAGACGCCGCGTTTCAATATTCCATCAGCGTTGGCGCTCCTTTACCGGATCGCCCGGCCCGTCACCTTCCCCGGCGTTGCTCAACAGGCCGAAGAGGCGAACCCTGCCATCACTTTCGGCGGTGTGCAGGTCGTACGCGACGAGGACGTGTATGCCACCAGCAGCATCGGCACGCCCATCCTGCTGCCGATCACCCTGCGCGGTGGTGAGTACAAGAGATACAGCGAACAGGGTCGCGTCGTCGATACCCGCATCGGGGACCTCCGCCTTCCCATCACCAGCGTGGTCGAGATGAGTGTTGCGAAAAACATCACGAAGACGCAGGTCTCGGCTGCTGGTGCGAGCGTGAAGGAGGTTTACAGCTTCGGTGATTGGGATATCCGGATCAGTGGCATCATCATCGACGAGGGTACCCATCCACAACGTGCCAATACGGTCGAGGCCATGGAGGCTCGCATGCTTGAGTTCGACGTGCTCGCAGACAGCATCGGGGTGGAGGCCGAACTGTTCAACCGCCGTGGTATCGACAGACTGGTCATCCGGTCGCTCAATTTCCAGCAGGTGCCTGGGAAGCCTCGCATGATCGCTTACCAGATGCAGTGCGATTCCGACGCGCCCATAGAACTACTGATACGATGATCGAACACCACGACAATCCTCTCATGACCATCGCGCTGAGCATGGCGCTTGGCGTTGCCTCCTGGCTCGTCGACCCAACGCTCTGGCGTGCCCTGGCAGTCGCCGGTGCCTGCGGCTTCGTTGGTGGCGTTGCCAAGGCAGCTGGGTTCTGGGCGTGGCGTAAGGTGCGCGACCGTCGTAACAAAGTGACAAAGGGATGACGCTCGCGATGTGCTGTCATATCGTTTTCAAGGCGAACGATCGGCGCGATGCCATCGAGCTGCGTCGGGTGGCCAGCGTGGAGATCAATGCCAGCGTGCAGGACGTGTGCCAGTCGGCCACCATCACCCTGCCGCGCAACATTCCTGCATTCATCAATGACGAGATCAAGTCACTCGTCCGCCGTGGCGACGAGGTGACGATATCCCTGGGTTACGGCGGCGACCTGCGCGTGGTGGATTTTTCTGGGTTTGCCACCCGCGTGGGCGCCGACGTGCCCGTGGTGATCGAGTGTCGCGATGCCATTTGGAAGCTGTTGCAACAGCCATTCCACAAGGCCTACAAGAACGCCTACGTTCCGGATGTTGTCAATGACCTGGTAGGCGACAGCTTCATGGTGCAGGCGTTGGACGGGCGCATCGGGCCACTTCGTGTGGTTCGAGGCAAGAAGGGTGATGTGTTCAAGACGCTGAAGGACGAGTTCGGATTGGTCACCTACCTGAAGAACGATACTGTCTTCTGCGGGGTGCTGTTCGATGCGAATGCGACCATTGCTACCTACGACATGGAGCGGAACGTGAAGAGCAGCGACCTGACCTACCGCACTGCCGACGAGGTGCGCCTGAAGGTCACCGCCAAGAGTATCAAGAGCGACGGCAGCTCCCTCGAAGTGGTCGTCGGTGATGTGGATGGCGAGAGCCGCATCCTGAACTACTACGGCATCGCGAGCAAGGAAGAGTTGAAGAAGCTCGCCGAGGCGGACATGCTCAAGTTCAAGTATGATGGCTACGAAGGAGGTCTAAAGGGCTTCGGCGTCCCTGTGTGCATGCACGGTGACCGCGTGCGACTCGTGAGCACTGATCACCCCGAACGCAACGGCGACTATTTGGCCGAATCCGTCTCCGTGTCCTTCGGTCCTGGTGGCTTTGAACGCGACATCAAACTGGCGCAGCAATGGACAGTTTAGAACAGCTCAAGCGCGCTATCATCGCTCAGGTTAAGTCGCAGGTTCCTGTGCAGACCATGTGGGCCGAATGCAAGAGCGCCGACCCGCAGACCGGTACCATGGTCGCCGTGGTGGATGGGCTTGACTACGATGAGGTGCTCCTTGGCCTCGGAGCTGACATCACCGTCCCTGAAGTCGGGAGCAAGGTGCTACTCGGCCTGGTGGAGAATCACCGCGAAGCCACCTTCCTGCTCTTCGCTGAACGCGTCGCATTGCGTCGTATCAACGGAGATGTGTTCGGTGGCCTGGTGAAGGCAGATGTCGTTGCATCTGAGCTGAACGCTCTGAAGCAGGACCTGACCATGTTGAAGGGTATTCTCGCTGGCTTCGTCCCGGTGCCAGGTGATGGCGGAGCGGCCTTAAA
>CAUJFM010000291.1 GCA_963169595.1 Bacteroidota bacterium
ACCGTTCCACCACCACCAGCAGCAATTCCAGCCACGTGAGCCCCGTGTGAACCATCAATCATGTCTCTTTGGGCATTAAGGATGGCCGATTGTGTAGCAAGCTCACGGCCGTACGTAAACGGGGATGGAGGAGTGCCTGATGGAGCCATTTGCTCCCAGACACGCTTTACGCGGTATACGGTTCCAGCCTCGTTGTAGAAGTTTGGATGTGTATAGTCGAATCCTTGGTCTATGATACCGACAACAACGTTTTGCCCCCAATAGGACTGGGGAAGCTGAAATCCTTGATGTACCCAATCCACCCAAGTTTGTTGCCGCGCGTTGTCCATGGTCGGCGATCCCTTCTCACCTGCTTGAATGAATAGAACACCGGGTACTGATGCCAGTTGGCCCAGTACATCAATAGCCACAACTCCGGTAGCAACCCCATTGACCACATCCTTTGAGAATGCTCCAAACCCCTGTAGGTCCTCCACATCACTAGTCTCGCTCAGCAGGATGAGGACGTTAGCCAATAACTGACCCTCTCGGTCGATGAGGCCAAACTCCGAGAGCATTTCATCACGGCTGAGCGATGCAAAGTCGCCTTGACGAAGTTTCTCCATTTCGATCAACAACATCGCAGTTCGAGGCGATAAACCTGCCGTGGGTAACGAGTACTTCGTGGGTGCAGCAATCTCTTCCCGGTTGAACGGCTTCGAAGGAAAGATCGACTGACCTACCACGGTTTGCCCCAAAGTCATGAGGCCCGCAAAGCAGAGTATCGTTGTCTTCATCGTCCTGTGTTGTTACTACCTGTTCTGGGACTTGGTCGCCAACTCGAAATAGGAGATACCTCGAAGATGCAAGAAATCTTGGAGGCGACTGAACGGGAGAATCACTGTCCTCATGGTTCCAAGCGGTTCGCCCAATGAGCCCCCCATTGCGTGAAGACCAGCCGCTTCAAAGCCATCATCCACTTTCACGAATCCGCTCACAGAAACCGAATCACCTCGCCGGAGTAGACCATACCTCTCGACAAGAGAATTGGATGGGTTGTACTCCCCGAACCCGAGGCCACTGACGCGCAACTCCTCCTCGACGTCGGATAGGAACTTGCGTGTCAATGCCGATACCTCAAAGGATGGCGCTAAGCTGATTACACGATCTTCCGATAATCCGGCAGAGTGCTTTTTCGACCCACAGCATGAAACTCCGGCGAATAAGGCCAACATCGCAAGGATGAGGATCGGATGGGTGGTTCTCATTGTTATGGCGTGGACCGTAAATGCAAGCCCAAGTATAACTCAACGGAGACAATCTGGTCGGCATGCGCGTGAACGGGCGAAGCGGCGGCCTGCTGAAGGCGAAGTGCTGGTGCTGCCCGAGCGAGGAGGCTGCGAGGCACGAGCAGCCCCCGGAGCCGCAGCAGCACCCACTGAGCCAAGGCAGCCACAGCGGAGCACGCGACGCGTGCGTCGGCATTGTGCGAGGGAAAGGGGGCACGGCCCGAAGCCGAACCTGGCACTCCACCCACTTGAGCAATCCCACGCCACCTCGTGCAAAACACTTCAAGCGACCAGCATCACGTACCTCGACTCACTTGTAAGTTGCACCTTCCATTCCTGCCAAGCTCCCCGTCATGTTCACCCCGCCCACCCGTGAAGAGGCCCGCGCCCGCATCGCCGAGCTGGTGGCGCGGTTCCGCGAGCAGTACGCCAGCTACAAGCGGCCGGACTACAATGAGACGCAGGTGCGGCGCGACTTCATCGACCCTTTCTTCAAGGCACTGGGCTGGGACATCGATAACAGCGCTGGGAACGCCGAGGCCTATCGCGAAGTGATCCACGAGGACCGCGTGAAGGTGGGCAAGGCGTTGAAGGCCCCGGATTACAGCTTCAGGCTGGAGGGCGGCAAGCGTCTCTTCTTCGTGGAGGCCAAGAAGCCCAACGTGCGGGTGAAAAGCGAAGTAGAGCCTGCCTATCAGGTGCGCCGCTATGCCTGGAGCGCCAAACTGCCGGTGAGCATCCTCACGGACTTCGAGGAGTTCAGCGTGTACGATTGCAGCAAGCGCCCCAACGCGGAGGACAAAGCCTCCGTAGCCCGCATCAAGTACCTCACGTTCGAGGACTACGACAAGGAGTTCGATTACCTGTGGGACACCTTCAGCAAGGAGCAGGTGCGCAAGGGCGGCTTCGACCGCTTCGTGAAGAGCGACCGGGGCAAGCGCGGCACGGCCACCGTGGACGACGCCTTCCTGGAAAGCCTGGACACCTGGCGGAAGTACCTGGCCACGAGCATCAGCCTGCGCAACCACGACCTGGAAGAAGAGGACCTGAACCACGTGGTGCAACAGACCATCGACCGCATCATCTTCCTGCGCATCGCCGAGGACCGCGGCGTGGAACCCTACGGCGAGTTGATGGCCGCGATACGCGAGGGCGGCGAGCTGTACAGCAACCTCTTCAAACTGTTCCGCCGCGCGGACACCAAGTACAACAGCGGCCTGTTCGACTTCCGCAAGGACAAGCGCAGTGCCACCATCGCGGTGGACAACAAGGTGGTGCGCAACATCGTGGAGGACCTCTACTACCCGAAGAGCCCTTACGAGTTCAGCGTGCTGAGCGTGGAGATCCTGGGTAGTGCCTATGAGCAGTTCCTCGGCAAGCGCATCCGCATCGATGCCGGCCACCGGGCGCGCATCGAAGAAAAGCCCGAGGTGCGCAAGGCCGGTGGTGTGTACTACACCCCGCAATACATCGTGGACTATATCGTGGAGCGCACCGTGGGCGACCTGGTGAAGGGCCGCACGCCGAAGGAGGTGAAGGAGCTGAAGGTGCTGGACCCCGCCTGTGGCAGCGGCAGTTTCCTGTTGGGCGCTTACCAGTTCCTATTGGACTGGCACAAGCGGTATTACCGTGTGCACGCACCTGCGAAAGGCGCCAAACGTGACGCGGTGTTACGCCCTGACGGTGAGTTGACCAGCGCGGTGAAGAAGGATATCCTGCTCAACAACATCCACGGCGTGGACCTGGACCCCAATGCAGTGGAAGTGACCAAGCTGAGCCTACTGTTGAAGTGCATGGAGGGCGAGACCACGGCGAGCATCCAGCACAGTCTGGACTTCGCACAGGAAAGGATATTGCCGACGTTGGATGAGAATGTGTTGTGCGGAAATAGCTTGCTTGACACCGACTATTACGACGGCACACTGGACCTCGGGGGCGAGCGCACCGTGCGTCCATTCAATTGGCAACGGGCCTTCCCGGCTGTCTTCAAGATCCGTAAGCCGGACCAGAAGCAGGAACTGCTCATACAGGCGCGTCGCGTAAAGCAAGAACATGATGAGCAGCAAGAGCGCGCTGCCGCGCTGCTGAGAAAGCAAGGCATCAACCTGGCTGAAGAACCAGCAGCGGGTTACCAGAAGGCGAACGGAGGCTTCGATGCGATCATCGGGAATCCGCCATATGTCCTTCTTCAGAACATGGAGACCAAGGAGTTCTTCACCTACGCATCCAACAAGTACAACACGGCCCGCTACAAGATCGACACCTACCACCTGTTCGTTGAACGCGCGGTGAAGCTGCTCCGGCCGGGCGGCTTGCTTGGTTTCATCACGCCGAACACATTCCTGAAGAACATCCATGCTGAACCGCTTCGACGCTTCCTGCTCGATGACACAAGACTGAGGGAGATCCTGCTCTTCAACTACAACGTGTTCTCTCAGGCCAGTGTGGATACCTGTGTGTTCATCACCTCACGGGATGCAGCGAAAGGAAAGAGCCGTTTGCATGTGTACAAGGTGGACAAGCCGTTTGAGCCCAACTCTGTAGGTCTGGTGGAGCAAGCATCGTTCGCCAAGAACGAGCGCGCTGATTTCCTACTTGACCAAAGCGCTGCGGACAAGCAGTTGCTGAAGAAGATACGGTCGCAGTCGAAACCCTTGTCCGCTACCTGCGGTGCCTACTTCGGCATTCAAGCCTGGGACCGTAAGAAGCACGTTGCCGACCGCAAGTTGAGCAAGGACTACGTACCGGTAATTGATGGCTCCGACATCGAACCGTTCGCCTTGCGCTCACAATCGTTGTTCGTCCTGTTCAACTCCACTGGCGTGAAGAGCGGTGGAAATGCAGCGATACACGAGCAGGACCGGATCTGCATACGTCAAGTGGGGCACTATCCGATCGCGACTGTCATACCTGGCGGGCTATACTCCATGAACTCGTTGTACAATGTGTACCTGAAGGCTCCCGGCGCCAATGACCTGTACTTCGTCCTCGGCATCATGAACAGTCATCTCAATCGCTTCGTCTGGGGCAAGGTCCACTCCGACCAGAAGAAGACATTCCCGAAGATCAAAAAGGAGGCTCTGCTATCCATCCCCATGAAGGCGGCCAAAACGACTGAGGACAAGGAGCTGGTATCACGCGTCTCCTCATTGACCAAGTCCTTGGTTACATTCAAGAACGAGCAGTTCGCCAAGCATGGCGGCTTGAAGGACAAAGTCTCCGAGGACAAGGCCGCGCATCTGGAGCAGCGGATCAACGAAACGGTCTTCGCCCTGTATGGCCTGGATTCGACCGAGATCGAGTTGGTGGAAGCGTCGCAATTGTAGGACCTGCTGCGCAAAACCGTGCGCCCGGAGTTCCTCAACCGCGTGGACGAGCTGATCATGTTCCGTCCGCTGAGCCAGGGCGATCCCGCAGAGCGGGACAGGTCGTGCGGGAGATCGTGAAGCTGCAGTTGCACATGCTGGTGCAGAAGCTGGAGGAGAAGGACATCGCGCCGTCGCCAGAGCGCTTTGGCGGCGTGCGACCACTTCATCCCCAGCGAGGAGCTGATCGCCCACATCTCCACCACTGATCCGGCGCATTCGCCCCAGTTGTTCGGGCATCTGGTGGAGGCCTGCATGCCTGCTCACGCACACACACCAGGTTGCTGAGTGCTCCCCATCACCCGCCCACACCATGCGCCATCAGCTGTGCTCCATGGCCCCCTCCCCCGCCCCGATCCATGGCCCACCCATGCTTCACGCGCGGTGTCCCCCGCCCGGGTGTGGCATCCAAGTAGGTCATAATCCACGTCTCACCCGCCCGGGTGCATTGTGCATGTAGACCTTGTTGGGAGTGCCACCTGCCCGGGTGAAGGGGGCATGTGGATCAATCTCGTGGTCACACCCGCTTGGGTGGAAGGTGCATGTTGGCCTACATCGTGGTCCTACCCCCCGGGTAATAGGTCCATGTCGGCCTACGTAATGGTCTCACCCGCCCGGGTGGTAGGTCCATGTCGGCCTACATGATGGTCTTACCCGCCCAGGTGCTAGGTCCATGTCGGCCTACATGATGGTCTCACCCGCCCAGGTGCTAGGTCCATGTCGGCCTACATGATGGTCTCACCCGCCCAGGTGCTAGGTCCATGTCGGCCTACATGATGGTCTCTCCCGCCCAGGTGCTAGGTCCATGTCGGCCTACATGATGG
>CAUJFM010000292.1 GCA_963169595.1 Bacteroidota bacterium
AAAGTACCTTTACACGACCTTTCGTTCCATGCGCCTGCTCCTCCCCTTCCTCTTCCTGCTGCTGGCCCTGCCCGGGCGTGCGCAGCTGAACAACTGGGACCCCACCTGGTACGCCACGGACAGCGCGCTGATCTTCCACGACGACCTCGACTACTACCTGAACGCCTACAGCAAGAACGAGATCAAGGTGATGCGCAAGCAGGTGAACATCTGGCGCATGAACTTCGACAAGGTGATGCGCCAGACCATCCGCGACATCCGCACCTACAGCGAAGGCGGTGGCATGGAGCCGCGGACGCATGACTTCACCCTGCCCCTGGCGCAGGAAAGCGGCAGTTACCACCTGCTGGGCAACCAGGGCAAGATCAGGGCCTTCATGTTCGGGAGCATCAGCAACCCGCCATCGCGCATGCAGATGGAGCGCTGGAGCCGGCTGGTGCAGAAGTACGCCAAGGAGGAAGTACAGTTGTTCGTGATCTACGGGCCGGAACTGCACCCCGGCGACAAGCGGAAGTTCAAGGACTACCCCCAGCCGAAGAGCGAGTACGAGAAAGCCGCCTATGCGAAGGAGTTCGCCCAGTTGGGGAAGCTCCCGGTGCTGGTCGATGGGCTGAACGATGCCGTGTTCACGGCTTACGGCAAAGCCCCGAACGGCGCCTACCTGGTGGACCAGGACGGCCGCCTGGTGTTCCGCGGCACCTGGGCCGATGCCCGGAAGATGGAGCACATGATCGACACCCTGCTGCGCTGGTACAAGGCGGGGCGCCCGAAGGATTTCGTGGCCCAGTGACCAGCCTTGCCTACACCTTCACCGTGCGCCAGCCACCGCGCTGGAACAGCACCGCGCTAAGCACGGCCAGCAGGCTCTCACTGATGGGCACGGCCGCGAAAGCACCCTGCGCACCCCAGCCCACCACGCTGGAGAGGTACCATGCCAAAGGGATCTGTAGCAACAGGAAACAGAAGGCATTCATCCACGTGGGCGTCAGTGTATCGCCCGCTCCATTGAAGGCCTGGGCGAAGACCATTCCGTAGCCATAGAAGAAATAACCCAGGCAGAGGATCCGCAGGGCGGACACGCCGTACTCGCCCACCACCTCACCCTCGTTGAAGAACCCGATGAGCTGGGGTGCGAAGAGCCAGAACACCACCGAGACGCTCACGAGGTAGATCATGTTGTAGTGGCCGCACAGCCACGCGGATCGGGCGGCACGATCCGGCTGACCAGCACCCAGGTTCTGACCCACCAGCGTGCTGGCCGCGTTGGCCATGCCCCAGGAAGGCAACAGGGAGAAGATCATGATGCGTACGGCCACCGTGTACCCGGCCGTGGCCACACTGCCGAAGGTGGCCACGATGGAGCCCAGGAACATCCAGCTCACCGAGGGCAGCACGAACTGCACCACGCCACCGGCCGAAACCCGTATGATGGTCCACATCACGGATGGCAGCAGCACCAGGGGCACACCGCGCACGGTGATGCGGCCCTTGGGGGCGAACAGATGCTTCAGCTGATACAGTACGCCCGTGCCCCGACCGATGGTGGTGGCCACCGCAGCGCCCGTGACCCCGAAGCCCTCCCAACCACCGATGCCATGGATCATGATGGGGCACAGGATGATATTGATGCCGTTGGCGAGCATCAGCGAACGCATGGCCATGGCGGCATCGCCAGCACCACGGAAGATGGCATTGATGGCGAAGAGCAGCAGGATGATGACATTGCCGCCGAACATGATGCGCACGTAGTCCGCACCGATGGCCTGGACCTCCGGCTCGCCGTTCATCAAGGCCAGCAGTTCACGCGGGAAGAACAGACCGGGTATCGCCAGGACCACCCCGAGCGCTACGGTCAGGAACAACCCCTGTAGTGCAGCACGTGAGGCACCGGCCGGATCCTTCTCTCCTGTGCGGCGCGCCACCACACTGGTGATGCCCATGCCCAACCCCCAGGCCACCGAATACACCAGGGTGAGCAGCAGCTCGGTCAAACCCACGGTGGCGATGGCATGTTCGCCGAGCTTGCTCACAAAGAAGATGTCCACCAGGGCGAACACGGCCTCCATGCCCATCTCCACCACCATGGGGATGCTGAGCAGCACAATGGCCCGCTTCACACCCACGGTGGTGTAGTCGCGCTCCTCGTCGCCGAGCAGGCTTTCGCGGATCAGGTCGATGACGGCGCGGAAGGTCATGTGCGGAGGGGTACGACGAAAGTGATGGACCTCGCGTTGTCCGGGCCGCGAAGGTCCGATTAAGGACCGTTGCCGCACACGCCGTTCGTCACAGGGGCCGCATCCACGACGGCCTGTTCAAATGCGGTGAGGCCTTCGGCGGCATACCCCCTGCCTCCCCGGGTACCTTTGGGACCATGCGAAGTGAACTCGTCCTGCTTGCCGTCCTGCTCCCATCGCTGGCATCCGCTCAGAACCTGCTGGAGCGCACCCTGGCCAACGACACCATGCCCAACGTGGTGGCGAACCCGGGCTTCGAGGAGGTGGAACGGACCTATTGTGCCTGGACCACGGACGTGAGCAAGTTCAATGCTGCCGTGCGCGGCTGGAGCTCGCCCACGCAGACCACGCCGGACCACTTCAGCACCACCCTGGACCCCGAGTGCTGGGCGCACCCCCGCAAGCACAGCAACGGCAAGCAGACCACGCACGGCGGCAACGCCATGGTAGGCGTGAAGATCTACGGCAAGGGGAACACCCCTACCTACTGGCATGAGTATGTGCAGACCGAGCTGAAGGAGCCCCTGCAGGCCGGCGTGCGCTACATCGCCGAATGCTGGGTGCTGCGCGCGCACCGCAGCAACGAGGCCAGCAACAACATCGGCATGTACTTCACTGATGCACCGGTCTCCACCCGCGACTGCCTGCCGCTGTACTTCACCCCGCAGGTGAACGAGGACAAGGTGGTGAAAGGCGGATGGCACAAGGTGCGCGGGGTGTTCGAGGCCACGGGCACCGAGCGCTTCCTGATCATCGGCAACTTCTACGGCGATGAGGTCACCTCGCACGAGCGGCAGCCCGATGGCGAACGCGGCGCCTACTACTACATCGACGATGTGAACGTGCGGATCGCGCCGGCCGGTACGGCCCTTACGCCGAAGCCGAAGACCAGCACGCCACCGCCGCCCCGTCCCGTGGTGCCCGACCACACCAGCAGCACCACCGTGGACATCCACCAGGTGGAACCCGCCGTGGGCACGCGCGTTCGGTTGGACAACGTGCAGTTCGCCTTCGACAAGGCCGAGCTGCTGCCCGGCTACGAGAAGGAACTGGACAAGCTGGTGGACCTGATGACGGACTTCCCCTTCCTGCGCGTGGAGATCGAAGGACACACGGACGACCAGGGCAGCGACGAGTACAACCTGAAACTGAGCGATGCCAGGGCCAAGGCCGTGGTGGACTACCTGCTCAAAAAGAAAGTGGAGCAGGAACGCGTGACCTGGAAGGGCTACGGCGAAAGCAAGCCCCTGAAGCCGAATACCAGTGAGGAGCACCGCGCGGTGAACCGCAGGGTGGAGTTCCGGGTGATCGAGCGCTGAGCAAAAAGAAAGCGGCCCGCCGGAACGGACCGCTCACTTCCCCGGTGTGGCCGGGGTGTTCTCCACCCTTACGCGTGGGCGTGCTGTTCCTGCAGGATCTGCCGGGCACGCTCCAGGATACGGGTGTCGTCCAGCGCCACGATGCCTCCATCGGGACCGCTCTCGAGGTGGACGCCCATGGGCCTGCCGTTCGGGTGGCCATAACCACCGAAGTAGTTCCATACGGTCTCCACATTAAGGTCGAGCTCCCGCGCGATGCGATGGATGCTGCCATCGGGCAGGTTGTCCTTGATCCGCCGCAGTTCATTGAAAGTGATGTTCATGACGGGACCGGGTTTGGTTGGTGACGTGCCTTAAAGCTAACGCCGCCGGAGGCCCCTTCGCAAATGCGATCGGCACGGTGTTCGTGTAGTGGCGCTATCTTTCCAACCATGTGGCGCCGCGTCCTCCCGCTGCTGCTCGCCCTGCTTGGGGCACTTCCGCGCTCGGCCGCCCAACAATACGACCTGCGCACCTTCTCCCTGGAACAGGGCCTGCCCAGTGCCAGCGTGAACGCCCTGTGCGAGGATGCCGAAGGCTTTCTCTGGGTGGCCACCGACCAAGGGGCCGCACGAGGCCAGGGCCTCCGCTTCTCCTCCTGGGGCCGGGAGCAGGGCCTGCCCGCAGATGAGGTGACCGCCCTATACGCCGCCCCCGATGGACAGGTGTGGCTCGGCCTGCGCAATGGAGCGTTGGCCGTGTGGCGGTCCGGGGCGATCCGTTCCGCCGGTATTGAAGGACTGCCCGCGTTCCCGGTACGCGCCATTCTGCCCGGCCCTGACGGTGACCTGTGGATCGCCAGCCGGGGTGGCGGGGTCTGGCACATCCCGAACGGGGCCACCCAGGCCCTTGCGGTGGATGGCGGCCTGCACTCGCTGCGCATCAACGCGTTGGTCCGGCTGCCCGACCAGCGCTTGCTGGCCGCCACGGACAGCGGCGCGGCGGTGCTCACCGGCGACCGATGGACGCATCTGGCCAAAGCCGGCATGCCTTCACCTCGCACGCTTGCCCTCCACGCGGACAGCACGGGTGTGCTGGTGGGCACGGACAAGGGCTACATCGAGCTGGACCTTCAGCTGAGGCCGCTACCAGTGGACGAGCGCTTTGCCGGTCATCAACCGCTGGCCCTGCCGCACAACGTGGTGCTCAGCATTCTCCGCAGCACCACCGGTGACATCTGGATGGGCACCCCTGCAGGCCTGGTCCATCTGAGCCGACGCGGCGGTGTCCCCACGATCAACACGATCAC
>CAUJFM010000293.1 GCA_963169595.1 Bacteroidota bacterium
CCACCAAGCGGTCGATGTCCGCCGTGTGGTTGTAGAAGTGGATGCCCTCCTGAATGCCCACACCGCATCGAAGCGGTCCAGCGCGCAGTTGCCCACCGGCAGCACCGCGCCCAACTTCACCGTTGGCGACAACTACGGAAGCGGAGCTCCATTGCGCACGCTGTACCAGTTGCACAGCTTTCCCTCGTACAGGAACGGCTCACCCCGGTGCATCCCGATCTTCGTCAGGATGCGGTTGGAGGCCTGGTGCTCCACCTCCACCGCAGCGCAGATCTCCGGGTAGTTGAGGACATCGAGGCCATGCCGCAAACAGGCGCTGGCCGCCTCGGTCGCATAGCCGCGGCCCCAGTGGGAGCGGATCAAGCGGTAACCGATGTCGTAGTACGGGAATGAGCGGACGTGCTGCTCCCATTTCAAGCCGCACCACCCCACGAACGCACCCGTAGTGCGCTCCTCCAACGCCCACCGACCGATGCCGTTCTCCCGGTACTGTCGGCGGATGATGGCGATCACCTGGGCCGCTTCCAATCGCTCCGTCATCAGCGGCGTGCCGATGTAACGAAGGACTTCCGGATCCGAGTCGAGCGCGAAGATGCCGTCCACATCGCTCTCCTCGAGGTCGCGAATGATCAGGCGTTCGGTGGTCAGGTGGATCATGGCGGCGGCGAAACTAGCGTGCAGGCATGGGCCGGTCCACAGGGTGGATGAGGACGCCGGCCGACCTTGCATCCTCACGGTTGTGCATCACTGACCGTAACGACCCTACTTCCCCCACGCTTCCACCAACCGGTCGATGTCCGCCGTGTGGTTGTAGAAGTGGATGCCCACCCGGATGCCCTTGCCGCGGTAGGCCACCTTCACGCGCTGCTCCTCCAGGCGCTTCACGCGGGCCTCATCCCCCTGCAGCAGCAGGATGCCCGCACGCTGCTCCGCACGGCGGCCGTGCAGCACCGGGATGCCCGCCGCATCGAAGCGGTCGACCGCATAAGCGCATAGGGCGTTCACGTGCGCGGCGATGCGCTCAGGACCGATGGCCGCGATGCGCTGCAGCGCATCCTGCAGCCGCGTCAGGGCCACGGGGTCGCGGTGACCGGCATTGAGCATCGCGATCGGATCCACCCCGTTGCGTTCCTTCAGCTCCGCTCGAACCGTTTCGCTGAGGTGCAGGAAGCCATTGCCGAAACCGGCCAGGGGCCACTTGTAGCCACTGGCGCCGACGATGTCGATGCCGGCGGTCTGCACATCCAGCGGCACCGCGCACCACGACTGCGTGATGTCCACCAACGACCAGGCACCGAACGCACGGCACAACGCGGCCAAGGCACTGAGGTCGATGCGGAACCCCGTCAACCACTGCACCTCACTGATGGCCACCAGCTGCGGCCGCTCGCGCTCCAAGGTGTCGCACACCGTGTCGAGGGAGATGGTCCCATCCGCTTCCGTCGGCACCACGACGGGCTGGAAGCCCGGCAGGGCGAAGGGGGCGTGCAGGGTGGGGTAGTCGTGGCCGATCAACAGCACCTTCGGCCGGTGTTTCAACAAGGGGGCAAGCTGTGCCAGGCCTACGGTGAAGCTCTGCACCAGTGATGTGCCGGCCTCGGAACCGCCGATGCTCGCCGCTGCGGTGCGCGCCACCTCCGCGTTGCCACCGAACATCCACTCGAACAGGCGCGCGCTCCCTTCGCGCATCAACCGCTCGTGCTCCCGTTGCGCGGCCTGCACGGTGCCCTCGGCCATCAGGCCCATGGACGAGGTGTCCAGGTAGCACAGGTCATGGAAGGCGGGGTAGGCGGCGCGAAGGGCGGCGTGGCCGGGTAGCGTGCTCGGAGCGGACATGGTGCGAAGGTCGCGCGATCAGTACGACCCGAGGCCGACCTCGCTGCGGGACGTGTACACGCAGGAACAAGTAGAGGTCCATTTCAAGGCCAAGCGTGCAGTGAAGCCCGCGCCTTAGCTTCAGTCGTCAGTCCAGCACCATGAGCCGCGTCGAGATCAAGCAAGCCCTTATTGCCATTGAGGTGTTGAACACCACCGATAGCCGTGCGGCATATCGAGCGGGACTGTGGTCTAACCTGCCCGACAAGGTGCGCCGTGATGTGGAGGAAAGCCAGGCCCAGGCCGATCGCGGCGAGACCGTGAGCCACGCGGAGGCGATGGAATTGGTGCGGAGCTATCGTGCACGTTACCTTTGTAAGGCATGAAGCTCCTTCTCGAAATACCCGATTCACGCACGGCGTTCGTGCTCGAGCTGTTGCAGAACCTATCCTTCGTGAAGGCCAAACCACTGAGCAAGGCCAAGGCCGAGCGCATCGAGAGCCTGCTTCAAGCCTTGCAGGAAGTGGAGGAGATCAAGAGCGGCAAACGGAAGCCGAAACTGCTCAAGGACCTGGTTCGTGAGCTTTGAGGTCGTCACCGTACGGCCCTTTGACCGCGAGTTGAAGCGGCTGGTGAAGCGTTTCCCTTCGCTCAAGAAAGAGATCGTCGCATTGGGTGCCGCCCTATCCGAAGATCCGCATATGGGTACAGCGCTGGGGAACAATTGCTACAAGGTCCGGCTGGCCATCGCGTCCAAAGGGAAAGGCAAAAGCGGTGGTGGTCGGGTGATCACCCATGTGCATGTCGCAGGCAATCGCGTGTTCCTGCTCTCCATCTACGACAAGTCGGAGAAGGATACGCTTACGGACAAGGAGCTGAAGGAACTGCTGACATTGACCTGAGCACCGCCCATCACCTGTGTGAACCCCGACAGCCCGAACATCGCGTCGAGCATCGTAAAGTGACAGGGGGCCTCACTCCCCCCTCCTCCACACCACCAACGCCCCGCCCCCCGGCGCCAGCTCCAACCACAGCGTGCGCGCCAGCGCACCCACGGCGTACCGCTCCGTGATGTGCACATACCGCTCCGGCGCCGTCTCCCAATGCGCGTCCGGTGCGTCGGTGATGCGGTCCTCCTGCCAGGTGGTGGCGGGGTCCAGGAAGTCCAGCGGCACATCGATGGTGAAACGCTGCTCACTCGTGATCGCCCCCACGGCCCAGTCGCCGTTGGCCGAGCGGCGCGCCACCACCACATGCTCCCCCACGGCTGCGGAAAGCACGCGCGTCTCCAACACGTCCGCGTCCCACGCCCCGAAGAGCGGCAGCGCGGGGTGGCCCGCGTAATTCGAGAACACATCGGCGGCCATCTGCAGCGGACTGTACAGCACCACCCACAGCGCCAGCTGGTGCGCCACCGTGCTGTGCACGCGACACACTAGGCCCGGCTTCTCCTGCCCGTTCCACGGCACGTGCGCGCCGCGCTGCGCGTAGGTCACGTCCACGATGCCGGGCGTGAGAGGGCATCTCGATGGTATTGTCGGAAGCGAGCGAGGAAGATCTTGTGCCCAGATGAGGCGCGAGAACCGAGCATAGCCGGTGGCTATGTGAGGGTCGAGCAACGAAATATGGGCGCAAGAGACCCTCGCGCAGCCCGATGGATACTATCGAGTTGCCCTCACGTCCATGGGGCCGGCCAGTCCGCGCGTAAAAGGCAGCAGCGCCGTGTGCCCCGGCGGGTTGCCGTCGCTCCACGCCTCCCACTCCTGGCCACGCACGCCCTCGCCCGTCATCAGGTTCGGCCAGGTGCGGCACAGGCCCGTGGGCTTGATGCACTCGTGCACGTCGAGCATGATGCCGTACTGCGCGGCCAGCTCCGTCACGCGCTGGAAGTGGCGCACCATGTACTGCCCGAAGGGATGCTCGCCGGCCGGCCGCACCGCCCCGGCATAGCCCGTCTTCACCACGCGGATGCCCAGCGCCCGGCACTGCGCGAAGGCCTGCGCCATCACTGCCTCGTAGTGCGGCACGTCGCCGCCGGTCTCATGGTGACCGATCAGCTCCACGCCGCGTTCGCGCGCATGGGCCGCCACGCGCTCCAGGTCCAGGTCGGGCGCGGGCGTCACCTGGTCGAAGGCGGCATCGGCGCCCCAGCGGTCCCAGCCCGTGTTCCAGCCTTCGAGCAGCACGGCATCCACGCCGGCCTCGGCCGCGGCATCGATGCAGGCCAGCGCGCGTGCGGTGGTGGCGCCGTGGCGATCACCGGGCGTCCACGTGTGCGTGCCCAGGTGCATCTCCCACCAGATGCCCATGTACGTCATCGGGCTGATCCACGCGGTGTTGGCGATGCGGCAGGGTTCGTTCAGGTTCAGCAGGAGGTCCGAGGTGAGCAGGCCCGCCGCATCGGGGCCCACCAGCAGCACGCGCCACGGGGTGCGCAGCGCGCCCACGCACTTCACGCGCGTGCCATCGGCCCAAGGCACCAGGTCGGTGCGGTACACGCCGCGCGCGTCCTGCTTCAGCGTCATGGCGGGGTGGTCCACCAGCGCGGCCTCGTGCACGGCCAGGTGGATGCCTTCGCGCGTGCGCACCGTCAGCGGCGTGTTCACCCAGGTGGCCTCGCGCAGGGGCGTGTGCTGGAAGCGCTGCTCCTGCGTGTCGTAGTCGGCCCAGGCCCACCACGCCTCGGCATCCAGCGGCAGGGCCAGCTCGCTCAGCTCCTCCAGCACCACCAGGCTGTCGTCCGGCGCACGGGCGGGCACCACGCAGCGGAAGGCCACGCCGGCATCGCTCACGCGGAACTCCACCTGCAGGCGCCGCCGCTCGCCGGTGGCCTCGCGCAGGTGCCAGCGCAGCCAGCGGTGGTGGTCGCGCACGCGCCGCTGCGGCCCCCACACCGCCGTCCAGGTGCTGTCGGTTGCGCCTAGCTCGCGGCGCTCCAGCACCAGCCCGTGTTGCAGGGTACCGCCCCCGCGGAACACCAGAAGCCATCTCGGGATGAGCTTCGGTAGCGAGCTGGAGGCATTTTCCGGCCAGCCGAGGCGCGCGACCCGCGCATAGCCGGAGGCTACGAAAGGGTCAAGCAACGATGGATGGCCGGGAAAGGCCCCGGCGCAGCCCGAAGGATCGTTCCGAGTTGGCTTCTACGCCCAGGCGGGAGGGCGCCACCAGCTGCACGCGCTCCGGGCCGTAGGTGACGGTGTAGGTGGGCACGCCTTGTGCATCCAGTGCCAGCCGCAGGTGCAGGGCGCCGTTGGGGGCCGTGAGGCTATCGGCCGGGAGGGGCTGGGCCAGGCCCATGGCGTGGAGGAGGAGGAAGGTGATGAGGAGGGAGAGGGGGCGGGGCATCGGGCAAGCTGGCCCCCGAAGATCGGTAGCTTCAGAGGAGCACGAGGAGATCAAGATGATTTGGGCGTGCCGGCGCCAAATGCGCGCCGTCGCGCTTTCCGCTACAAGTCCTCGCTCGTTCCTCGCTCCGGGCTTTCCGCTGCAATCGCTCACGCGGACCCGCTGATCAACTAAAACCACCTAACGCATAAAGGTGGTTTTAGTCAACTTCTCGAATGGACGGTTGTTCCGTTGAGTTTCAGAGGATGCTGGCCTCGTTCAACATGGTCACGGCCCGGTGCAGGTAGAAGTAGGCCTCCGCGTTCGCGCCTTTCATACGGTCCAACCACTGCAGGCTTGTCCCGCTCAATGAGGCTGAACGAACGCCTTCCAGTTGGTCCGCCGAATTCGCCCAACGGCCAGCTCCGAAGTTGAAGTGTTCGTTCACCCACAGATGCGCCACCAGCAACGCGCACTTGGCCGCAAGTACTTGCCGTGCTGCTGTGCCTTTGATGTAATCTGGCGTGGTCAAGTGTGAGCCCATGCGATCAAGACCGTTGTGCAGCAACGAAGCATCGGGATACTGGTCGGCTACGGCCTTCTTCATGTTCTTTGCAATGAGCGCGAGACAAGCCTTCCACGTATCGCGCAAGGCGTCTTCCCGGGAATGAACACCGCCCCGGTAGCCGGATTCCAACGCTTCGTTCGCGGTGTAGGTGCGCTCGATGTCATCGAATGATCCGGCCGCATCGAACAGCACACCGATATCGAACAGTTGCTTGGCGATCTGCATCACATCGCCAGCGGCGCCAGTAGTTGGGTAGAGCGGCACTCCGATCGTATGCGGTGCGAAGGCTGTGAGCTTATCACCCAACAAGCTTTCCACCGTCGGCACCGTCACCAGCACCTCACGCTCAGGGGCGAGGAACGAGGTGCGCAACGGTTTCTGCACCATCGTATGCGGGCGGCTCTCCTCCATCACCACATCGAGCAGCACATGCGAGGGCCAGCTGCTCGTGCGTACTCGGGACTGGTAGCTGAACTTGAAATGCCTGCGGTTGGGCAGCGCCTCGGGGTCACGGGCATCTTCCCGGAAACCGGTGAAGGGTGCTTCACGACCGATCTCCGCCAGGATCGGATCCAGTTCCTCGGCAGGCAGCGAACAGACGATGTCGATGTCGCGGGAGAGGCGCCTGATCGGGTCTACATGGAGCAGCACGCTGGTGCCTCCTTTGAACACGAAGGGGATCCCTCGCTCGGCCAGCTTGCCCAATAGCACGAAAGCCAGGATGGTGGTCTCCAGCACGTCCACCCCGCAGTTCCCGAGCACCGCTCGGCGCTCCTTTATCCACTGAGGGTCAAGAACATCAGAAGGAAACATAAGTGATCAACTATTGTCAGTAAATGACCGTTATTGACATTAGTTGATCAGAAGTCCATCAGAAAGTTCCACACCCCTGGATTCGGCATACCGCTGAAGCTCAGAGACTTGCAGAAGGCCACTTTCCAGCACCTCCCGCACCGTGTTCTTCGCCTCATGTGGATCCATGATGGGCAACTGGACCGATTCCAACAGTACCTCCACCAGCACCTGCTCCATACGGGCCTGCCTTCCCATGGGCTCGGGGATGCGCTGCCGGGCACGGCGCACCACCACCATGCGTTCGCCGGGTTTCAAGCGCTTGTTGCCTTCGGCGGCGTCCGGGTCGGACAGCACGGTCCAGCCCAAGTCTTCCAGCTTCTCGGCCACAGGCTCCAATGCTTCTTCCGGCACATTCACGAACGCCACCGGCTTCGCGATCAGGTGGTGCATCCACGGGTTCAGCTGGCCGGTGCTCCACACGGTGAAGTCCAGCAGGGGGAAGGCTTTCTCGATGGCGCGCACCAGCGGCTTCAGCGGGGCGGGGTCCAGCTTCACCGGCGTGCTCAGGCGGCTGTACCACCCACGGCCCGCATCGTACACCACGCCCTCCTTCACCGCGCGGCTCAGGTAGCTCTTCAAGCTGCTGTTCTTCAATTCCAGCTCTGCCGCGTTCACGGAGGCTTGGATCGCTTTGTAGCTGAAGTAGGGCGCACGTTTTCCCAGTGCTACGAGCAGTTCGTGGAGTTGAGCCTTGGCCGTCATTGTGGCACCAAGGTAGAAGTGCGCGATGGAACGCGCGAGCTGCAAAACCTCTCGGGCGAGCACGGAAGCCTAACTCTCAAAACTCCTGAAGAACTCCGGCACCAGCTCGTACACGGTCTTCGGCTTCAGGCCCAGCTCGTACTTCTCGAACAGGCTCACCAAGCGCTCGCCATCGATCAGCTCGATGGGAGGGACGCCATCGCGGTTGGCTTCCTTCTGTGCTTCCTGGGTGAAGCGGCCGGTGGTGAGGATCAGCCCCTTCTCGGCGCGGCCTTGCATGCTGCCCCGGAAGTCGCGGACCAAAGCGGGGGAGACGGTCTCCTTGTAGCGCTTGCACTGGAACACGATGTTGAAGTTCACCACATCGTTCAGGCGGATGCGGCCGATGCCGTCGATGCCTTGGTCGCCAGCGCCGCCGGTGATCTGGATGTCGTGGATGCCGATCTCAGTGAGCAGGCGTTTGCAGATCCGCTCGAAGCCTCTCGGGGTGAGGGCCTTCAAGGTCTCCAGCAGC
>CAUJFM010000294.1 GCA_963169595.1 Bacteroidota bacterium
CCTGAAGCTTGGGTGGGGCGTGTCCCTTTTCCATCGCACGGGCCTCCGCGCGGGCCGGGTGCTTCGCTGTAGTTGTCTTGGTCCGGTCCGCATCGCATCGGGCTCCGGGGTCTGCTCGTGCCTCGCAGCCTCCTCGCCGCGTGCGCTGCTGGACCGGTCCTGCGGCAAGCTGCCGCTTCGCCCCCTCACGCGGGAGAACTCCGGCACAGGGTGGATCATCCCGCCACCCCTCGGCCCATCAGCTTTTCCAAGGCCTTGGGCTTGCACAGGCGTACGTTCTTGCCTGCCAGTTCAATGAGCCCTTCCTGCTGGAAACCGGAGAGGCTGCGCACCACGGACTCGTAGGTGGTGTCCGCCATGGAGGCGATGTCGCGTCGCGGCAGGGTGTAGGCCAGTTGTCGGCGATCCCGGGCGTCCATGCCGAAGGTGTCTCGGCAGATGAGCAGGACCCTCGCCACACGTTGCGCCACGTCCATGGTCCGCAGGTCGCGCAGATGCTGGTCCAGGTGGCGCATCTCCTCGGCGAACTGGAGCAGGAAGTGGTAGCAGAACCGGGGATTGGCCTGCAGGGTGTCCAGGAAGAGGGTCATGGGAATGGCGTTCACCCGGGTGGGTACCAGGGCGATGGCGCTGGCCGTGTAGGTCGGATCATGGCCCATGGCCCGGTGCCCAAGCATTTCGCCGTCGCCGGCCAGCCGGATGATGCGTCCTTCACCCTTGCCCATGTCCGCCACCACCTTCACCCGTCCATGATGGACCATGTACATCCGGTCGGCGCGCTGGCCGCTGGTGAAAATGGCCTCGCCCTTGCCATGGTGCAGCTGGGTGTTCGCCTGGCGCAATCGCTTCTGCCAGACTGACGAGCAGTGCGCCTGGATCAGTTCATCGAGGCGCTGCGTCCGGTCGTGGGTGGGGCCATCCATGGTGGCCGAATGTACGGGCGGTGTGCAGGTGCCACCGGTGTCAGAACGGACTGGCCAGTTCCGGGTCGGTGAGAAAGGTTTCATCCGTGAGCGTGTGCAGGAAGCTGATCAGGCTGGCCTTCTGCTGTGGGGTGAGCCCGAGGGTGGTGATGGTGCCGGGCTTGGTCATGATGGGGTCCAGGCTGGCCGAGTGTTGCACTCCGCCGCTGTAGTGGTCCACCACCTCCTCCAGTGTTTGGAAACGCCCGTCGTGCATGTACGGGGCCGTGAGCGCGATGTTCCGCAGGGTGGGTGTCTTGAAGGCACCCATGTCCATCGGTGCGCCGGTGACGGCGAAGCGGCCCACGTCCGTTCCGGAGAAGCTCGCGGCGAGCCCGATGTTATGGAAGGCGTTGTCGGTCATCAGGGGCAGCGCATGGCAGTGGAAGCAATCCCCGATCTCGGACAGGAAGATCATGGCGCCTTCCATCTCCGGGGGGGTGAGGCTGGTCTCGCCCTTCATGTACTGGTCGAACCGGCTGTTGCTGGAGGTCATCCGCCTGAACCATTGGGCCAGGGCCTTGATCACCAGGTCGTTGGTGATGGTGGGGCTGCCGAAGGCCTGCTGGAAGAGCGCGGGGTACTCCGGATGGGCATTCAGGTTGGCCGCATCCACCTGGAAGAACTCCTCCACCTCGAAGCGCATCACGTCCTCCAAGGTGCCGCTGACCTTGCCGTTCCACAGGAAATGGGTGCTCCATGCCAGGTTCACATGGGCGAGCACATTGGTGCCGGCGGTGGGTACGGTGAAGGAGCGGTCCTGGTCATGGCACGTGGCACAGGCGAAGCCTTGGAAGGGCCCGTTCCGGGAAAGGAGGGTGTCGTAGTACAGCCGTCGGCCCAAGGTGATGCCCTCCTGGGTGAGCGGGTTGGAGGCCGGGATGTTCGGTTGCGGGAAGTAGGAGGGGTAGTCCAGCGTGTAAGGTGTGGTTCGGTGCACTTCGGCGCCAATGTCCTCGCGGGCATCCCGCCGGCAGGCGGTGGCGAGCATGAGCAGTGCGAAAAGGAGGGTGCCGATGGTGGGTCTCATGGCTGAAGGGCGATGGTGAACGCGTCGATGCAGTTGTCGCGCAGCAGGCTCATCAACATCATGCTGCCCATGGAGTAGCTGCCAGTGGATAGGTCGTAGGTATGCGGGGCGCGGAACACCTCGTTCAGGTTGAACCGGAGGACGAGGGTGCGGGCCGTGTTGTCCAGCTGGAACGCACCAACGGCCAGGCAGGTGGGGAGGTTCTCGTTCCGGCCCAGGTGCATGGCATAGCCGGTGGGCGTACCGGCGTTCAGGAAGTGCCCCTCGAACTTCATGAAGTGGTAGCCGCCGCCCATGGGTGTGGGCCAGGCCATGTTCACGTTCTCCAGGGTGTTCGGAAGGGCCCCCGTGATGTTCATGTCCGGTGCAAGGCCAAGGAGCAGCTCGGCGCCTGTGTAGTTGCCGGGGGGAAGTGCGCCCAGGTCGAAGGCGGTGTTGTTGAGCGCATTGATGTAGAACGGGCCCGGGACTACCGGGTCCTCATCACAGCAATCCTCGGTCATCAACCGGATGCCGCTGATGTAGTACTCGAGCCGGCTCACGGAGTAGGCGTGCCCGGCCTCGGTGACATACAGGACGGTGTCGTATAGCAGGGGAGCGTCATCGATGTAATGCTCCACCCGGAGGGTGGTGGCCGCCGGTGCCACCGGGGTGGGCGGGTTGGCGGGTGGGTCGTTCTCCTCCTTGGCGCAGCTGAGCAGGCCGGCCATCAGGGGGAGGATGATCAGGATGGCGGTCCGGTGGGTATGTGGATGCATGTGGATGGGCTTGATGGTTGCAAAGGGATCGGTCCCGTCACGGTCAGAAAATGATACAAATCAATAAAACAAGATAGAAGTATCCTAAATTGCGTTCGTTCAGTCCGTTCATCCATCATCACGAACACCACCTCTGTCATGGCCCGAACACATTACGCCCTTCTGCTCATCTTCTTGCTAATGGTCCGGATGCCGGAGGCGGGGGCCCAGTGCACCACCACCAATGCCACCTCATGCCAATGTCCCGATGGTACTCAGCAGTGCGATCTGCTGCCGGACATGACCACGTCGTGGTACGCGGCCCTCAACTACCTCAGTGGACCCAACGAGGAGGCGGGCCGTATCTACGTCACGAGCTCCACCCCGAACATCGGCCATGGACCGCTCGAGGTGCGCGGTGTCGATCTGAACGGTTACCGGCGTTTCGTGTGCGGTACCGATACGTTCGAGGTGTATGATCCATCCGCCTCTCAGCAGTTCGCCTGCCCCAATG
>CAUJFM010000295.1 GCA_963169595.1 Bacteroidota bacterium
CTGACGGGCAGTGGTGCGCTCACCGGGGCATGGTCCACGCCGGTCGGTGCCTATTCAGGACCCGTGCTCAGCTTCCCGTCTGCCACGACCGAGCATAGCGGATCCTACGCAGTGGTCCCGGCCATTGGGCCCTGTGCGGGCGATACGCTCATGGCACAAGTGCTGATCCTGGTGCCCCAGGCACCCGACCTGGGCAATGACACCAGTTTCTGTACGGGCGGATGGACCACGCTCGAGGTACCGCCGGGCTTCACGGGGCCGGTCTGGAGCACCGGCTCCACTTCGCCCAGCATCATCGTGGACCAGCCCGGCACCTATGGCCTGTGGGTGATGGATGAGCAGGGATGTCCGGTGTACGATGAGGTGGTGCTGGACATGGTGCATTGCGACCCCCTGTTGCCCAATGCGATCACGCCCAACGGCGACGGGCAGAACGATGGCTGGAGCATCGACCCCGGCACCGTGAGGTCGGCACAGTTGTCGGTGTTCAACCGCTTCGGGGCATTGGTCTGGGAAGGCGATCCCACCACCAAGGCGTTCACGGGCATCCATTGGACCAGCGGCGAGCCGTTGGCGGAAGGGGCCTATTTCTATGTGCTGCGTTCGGAACAGATGAACGGACCGCACAAGGAGTACTCGGGATACATCCAGGTCCTGCGCTGATCACGGGGTGGTCCCGGGCCGCTGTTGGAAGCGTCCCGCGCCTACTTTCGTGCTTCGGACCCATGGAGTTCGCACCCATCGCCGCCGGAGACCGGGCCGCATTCGAGGCGCTCTTCCGCCAGCATTACCGCCCCCTGTGCGGTTTTGCGATGGGCTACCTCAAGGATGCCGACAAGGCCGAGGACCTGGTGCAGGACCTCTTCTTCCGCCTGTGGCTGGACCGCGAGAAGGTGAACGTGACCACGAGCGTGAAGGCCTACCTCTATGCGAGCGTGCGCAATCGCTGCCTGAACGCGGTGAAGAGCGGGGCCAAGGTGCGCGCCCTGAACGAGGAGGCGGACGACCACATCCAGGAAGAGGAGCGTAGTGAGGACGAGCACACCGAGCGCATCGCCCGGGTGCAGGCCGCGATCGAGGCCCTGCCCGAGGAGCGCAGGAAGGTGTTCAAACTGAGCCGCTACGAGGGGTTGAAGTACCACGAGATCGCCGAACGGCTGGGGATCAGCGTGAAGACCGTGGAGAACCAGATGGGCAGCGCCCTGAAGACCCTCCGCACCGAACTGGCCGATCTGGTGCCCCTGCTGCCCTGGCTGTTCTGGCTGGGCGAAGGGGGCGGATAGGGGTATTGAAGGACATGGATGTCATGAAGATGGATGCGCATCGTTCCGGAACCATCGACCCGCGTGGTCGATCAATGAACGCTTGATGGGAGTGCCCACCCCCATGGATAGCGAGCTCCTGGCCCTTTACCTGGCCGGGGAGTGCGATGCTGCCCAGCAGCAAGCGGTGGAGGCGTGGGCGGCTGCTTCCCCGGAGAACGCCGCGGAACTGGCCCGCATGAAGTCCCTCTGGGACCTGGGTGGCGCGGCCTCGGAGGTGCCGGAGGTGGATGTCGATGCGGCTTGGACACGGTTGGAGACCCGGATCGCCGAGGAGGAAGGCCGGAGGCGTATCCGTCCCATCGGTGGCGGTGCATCCGGCTGGACCCGCTGGTTCGCCGCGGCCGCGGTGCTTGCCGGGCTGGTCTTTGCGGTCCGTTGGTTCCTCCAGCCCGGTGCGGACAGCTACATGGCCACCGTGGAAGCGGTGAGGACCGAACTGAACGATGGCAGCCGGGCGGTGCTCTCACCCGGCTCCTCCATGGACGTGCGCCTTGGACGCACGCGCCAGGTGCAGCTGCGTGGTGAAGCCTATTTCGAGGTGGTGCGCGACAGTGTGCGGCCCTTTGAGGTGGAAGGTGGTGATGTGCTGGTGACGGTGCTCGGGACCGCTTTCGAGGTGAGCGCCTACGATACCGCCGATGTGGTCCTGGTGCGCGTTCGGAGCGGCCGTGTGCGTGTCGCTGCCGGCGGCGATACGCTGGAATTGACCGCCGGACAGCATGCCCGGTACGACAGGCAGAAGCACGTGCTGGAGCGCCGCGCGGCACCGCCGGCAGAGGTGTGGGGGATCCGTATCCTGCAATTCGAGGAGGCCTCCCTGGTGCAGGTGGTGCAACAGCTTGAGCGGCTCTACAAGATGCCGATCGACCT
The DNA here is from genome assembly GCA_963169595.1 of Bacteroidota bacterium. GTDB lineage: Bacteria > Bacteroidota > Bacteroidia > Flavobacteriales_F > PHOS-HE28 > PHOS-HE28. The sequence goes on from CAUJFM010000295.1 coordinate 2,196, forward strand.
GCGCAACGAGGCCATCAGGCGCTGCTCGCTTACGGCCGAGTTCGATGACGAGCCGCTCGAGGTGATCCTTGGTGTGATCGCCGAGACCTTCGGACTGGAGCTGACCAAGGACAGCAATGGCTATGCATTGGATGGGCAGGGCTGCTGAAGGTGGGGCTGCAAGAGGCTGCAGCGCTCTGCGCTGCAGAGCATGGGCGCTCGGCCTCCTGCTGTTGGCCGCGATGTCCGTCCAGGCGCAATCGCTTCTTGATCACCGCGTCACGGTCCATGCGGAGAACATCCGACTGGCTACTGCCCTTTCCTTGGTCGCCAAGGAAGGTGGGTTCAAGTTGAGCTACAATGCGGCCGTGGTGCCTGTGGACAGCAGTGTGACGCTGAACGTGGAGGAGATGAAGGTGGAGCGCGTGCTGCGCCAGCTGCTGCCTGGGGATCTGCAATGGAAGGGGAGTGGTGGTCACCTCATCATCACCGGGGAGGCCGGGCGGAAGCAGCGGTTCAACGCCACAGGCAGCATCATCGACGCCTCGAACGGCAAGGGCATCGCGCGTGCCACGGTGTTCGAGGTCCGGCGCAGTAATGCCGTGACCACCTCGGACCAGGGTGACTTCTCGCTGATGCTGAGCGGCGAGCTGGACCGCACGCCCGTGCGGATCTCGCGTCATGGTTACCGGGATACCATCGTGTTCATCCTACGGGACGCCGCAGCGGGGCGCATCCCGTTGGAACCGCTGGATGTCCTGGAGCGCATCGAACCGCTGTGTGTGCATGATCGCTGCGGTGTGGAGGACCTGGGGATGGCCAGGCTGCTGGTGCCTGCATCGCGGATGGACCAGGCCGAGAACCTCGACTTCACCGAGAAGCGTGACGTGCAGCTCTCGTTCATTCCCACGGTGGGCACCAACGGCGCCATCAGTGGTTCCGTGGTGAACCATGCTTCGCTCAACCTCATTGGCGGCTATGCCCGTGGGGTGGAGGGCGTGGAAGTGGGGGGCGTGATCAACCTGTTGAGCCACGACATGAACGGCCTGCAGGTGGGCGGGATGGCCAATCTGGTGGGCGGCCACACCCAGGGTGTCCAGATCGGCGGGGCCATCAACCACAGCATGCGTTCCCTGGACGGCGTGCAGATCGCGGGTTTTGGCAACACCGTGTGGGACACGCTGGCCGGCGTGCAGATCGCCGGTGGGGCCAACATCGTGAAGCGCGGCATGACCGGCACGGTGAGCGGCGCGCAGGT
>CAUJFM010000296.1 GCA_963169595.1 Bacteroidota bacterium
CCGGCTATTTCCGCGACCTGCTGGATGGTGTGGTGGAGACCAGCCTGGAGGTGTACTACAAGGACTTCGACAACCTGATCGAATACGCCGAAGGGGCCGAACCCCAGAACAACGCCAACACCAACTACGACTCCCAGCTCGTGTTCGGCGAGGGCTACAGCTACGGGGCTGAACTGTTCATCAAGAAACGCACGGGCAAGGTGAACGGCTGGGTGGGCTACACCTGGAGCCGCACCATGCGCCAGTTCGACGACATCAACCAGGGCCGCGAGTTCCCCAGTCGCTGGGACCGCCGGAACGATGTCAGTGTGGTGCTCGCTTATGAACCCGGTGGCCGATGGACCTTCGGTGCCACCTTCATCTATGCCACCGGCCAGGCCGTGACCCTGCCCGTGAACCGCTACTTCATCGAAGGCCGCGTCGTGAGCGAGTACACCGAACGGAACGGCTACCGCATGGTGCCCTATCACCGGCTCGACCTGGCCGCCACCCTGCACAACAAGCGGACGCGCCTGCGCACCGACAAGGTGACCGGGGAGACCGAGGAGGTGGCGCGCCGTTGGAAGAGCAGCTGGACCTTCGCCGTGTACAACGCCTACAACCGGGCCAACCCCTACTTCATCTATTTCGATGCGCAAGGGAACCCCGGCAACGCGAGCTTTCAAGTGGTGGCCAAGCAGGTCTCCCTCTTCTCGATCCTTCCCTCGGTCACCTGGAACTTCCAATTCTGACGCATGAAGCCCACCATCAACCTCATGCTCATCGCGGCAGGCGCCCTGCTCACCGCCTGCGAGAAGCAGATCACCGTGGACCTGCCGCGCACCGAGCCCCGCATCGTGGTGGAAGGCACCATCGAGACCGGTCGTGCGCCCTTTGTGTTGTTGAGCCGCACACAGGGCTATTTCGATCCGACGGACATCAACTCCATCGCGGCGACCTTTGTCAGCGAGGCCATCGTCACCGTGAACGACGGCATCACCACCCACGCGCTGGACCGGGTCTGCAGCGAGCTGATCCCCGATTCCCTCATCGATGAGGCCGGCGCCCTGCTGGGTATCGACCCGGACCTGCTCCGTGGGGCCAACATCTGTGTATGGACCAAATTGGATAACAGCCTGGTGGGCGTGGAAGGCCTCACCTACCGGCTCGATGTGCAGGCGGATGGCCGCTCACTGAACGCCACGACCACCATCCCCCATGCCGTGGAGCTCGATTCGCTCTGGTTCAGACTGGCCCTGCAACAGCCGAACGACGACAGCCTGGGCTTCATCTGGGCACGGCTCTCGGACCCCGACACCATGGGCAACCACTACCGCTGGCTGGCCCGACGCACGAACCTGGGCACGGACGGCCAACCCAAGGACCGGAACTTCGTGGCCCCCTTCTTCTCCGTGTTCGAGGACCGCTACGTCAACGGGCTCGTCTTCGACTTCAACTTCAACCGGGGCTCCACGCCTTTCAGTGATGCGGATGATGACGAGAACGAGGAGCGCGGCTACTTCAAGCGGGGCGATACCGTGGTGGTGAAGCTGGCGAGCATCGACCGGGCCTCCTACCAGTTCTACAATTCCTTCCAGAACAACGTGGCCTCGGCGGGCGATGTGTTCAGCAACCCGGCCAACGTGATCAGCAACGTGAACGGGGGGCTGGGCGTGTGGAGCGGCTGGGGGATCCGTGAACACGTGGTGGTATGTACCCCGTGAAGCACGACCTTGCGACCAGCGCGTCCGCAGGTGCTGTGATCACCATCACCAGCGACACCCGCAACGCCGAATACCTTTGCGGCTCTTTTCCGAACCCTCAACGGGCCTTCGCCCTTCATCTTCCATGAGCTCGACACCTGAACACGTCAAATGCCTGATCATCGGATCGGGCCCCGCCGGATACTCCGCGGCCATCTACGCTGCACGCGCAGACCTGAAGCCGCTGATGATCGAGGGCCCGCTGCCCGGCGGTCAGCTCACGCAGACCACCGAGGTGGACAACTACCCCGGCTACCCCAAGGGCCGCACCGGCCCCGATATGATGGAGGACCTGAAGCAGCAGGCACTGCGCTTCGACACCCGCATCCGCAATGGCTGGGTGACCAAGGTCGATTTCACCGGGCCTGTGCACAAGGTGTGGGTGGATGAGAAGACCGAGATCCATGCCGACACGGTGATCATCAGCACCGGTGCCAGCGCCAAGTGGCTGGGCCTGCCCAATGAGATCCGTCTGCGTGACATCGGCGGCGGGGTAACGGCCTGCGCGGTGTGCGACGGCTTCTTCTACCGCGGACAGAACGTGGTGCTCGTAGGCGCAGGCGATACCGCCGCCGAGGAGGCCACCTACCTGGCCAAGCTCTGCCCCAAGGTGTACATGCTGGTGCGCAGCGACAAGTTCCGCGCCTCCAAGGCCATGGTGCACCGCGTGGAGAACACACCCAACATCGAGGTGCTCTTCAACACCGAAGTGAAGGACGTGCTGGGCGAACACGCCGTGGAGGGCATCCTCGCCGTGAACAACAAGACCGGCGAGGAGCGCAAGCTGGATGTCACCGGCCTCTTCGTGGCGATCGGTCACAAGCCCGCCACGGACATCTTCAAGGGCTGGCTCGATATGGATGAGGCCGGCTACCTGAAGCACGACCCGGACCGCACCAGCACCAAGGTGCCCGGCGTGTTCGTGGCCGGTGACTGCGCAGACAAGGTGTACCGCCAGGCCGTGACCAGCGCGGGCAGCGGCTGCATGGCGGCACTGGACGCCGAGCGTTGGCTCGCCGCACAGGGCAAGCACTGAACACGCTGACCAACCCAAGGAATAGCAAGGCCTTCCGCACTATTGCGGGAGGCCTTGTGCATTTCACATCGGTCCCGGTCCATCGAACAACCCCGGTGCGCTCCGCATCAGGGCACCTTCCAGTTCCAACAGGAAGCGCTTGGCCTTGACTCCCCCAGCATAGCCTACCAGGTCACCATCGCTTCCCAGAACCCGATGACACGGAATGAAAATGGACAACGCATTGGCCCCATTCGCTGCAGCCACAGCTCGGATCGCTGTACGATCGGCCACCTGGTCGCTGAGTTCTGCATAACTGACCGTTGCACCGTAAGGAATGCCGCGCAAGGCTTCCCAGACCCGGCGTTGGAACTCCGTGCCCACCATGTGCAGCGGGACATCCAATGGCCGATGACCACCCGCGAAATAAGCGATGAGCTGGTCCATGGCCTGCTCGATCACGGGAGATGTTCCCTCCTTGTAACGCACGCCGATCCCGCGCTGTAACCTACGATCCACGGCATCACGCGACCGACGCTCCTTCCAGTCGCACAAGCATAGGGCTCCGTGGTACGAGCCCAGCAACAGTTCGCCGACAGGCGTGATGAACGAACGGATCAGGATGTCCATGCGAAGGACAAAACAAGCGTGAAATGAAGAAGGCGGTCCTTACGGGCCGCCCTCCTCGTTCGCAGGTTCAGTTGATACTTACTTCTTCAGGTCGAAGCGGTCGAGCTCCATCACCTTCACCCAGGCCTTCACGAAGTCCTTCACGAACTTCTCCTTCGCATCGTTCTGGGCATATACCTCGGCGATGGCGCGCAGTTGCGAGTTGCTGCCGAACACGAGGTCCACACGCGTGCCGGTCCACTTGCGCTCGCCGGTCTTGCGGTCGTGGCTGCCGTAGATGCCTTCCTCTCCGGCCTTCGGGGCCCAGGCGTGGCGCATGTCGAGCAGGTTCACGAAGAAGTCGTTGGTGAGCTGTCCCACGCGCTCGGTGAACACGCCGTGCTTGCTGCCGCCGGTGTTGGCGCCCAGCACGCGCAGACCGCCCACGAGCACCGTCATCTCCGGCGCGCTCAGGGTGAGCAGTTGCGCACGGTCCACGAGCATCTCCTCGGCCGGCACGCTGTAGGCCTTCTTCTGGTAGTTGCGGAAGCCGTCCGCATGGGGCTCCATCACGGCGAAGCTCTCCACATCGGTCTGCTCCTGGCTGGCATCACCGCGGCCGCTGTTGAAGGGTACGGTGATGTTGAATCCCGCATCCTTGGCGGCCTTCTCCACGGCGGCGCAACCACCGAGCACGATGAGGTCGGCGATGGACACCTGCTTGCCGCTGGCCTTGAACTCGGCCTGGATCTTCTCCAGCGTGCCGAGCACTTTGCCGAGCTGCGCGGGATCGTTCACCGCCCAGAACTTCTGGGGAGCGAGGCGCACACGGGCACCGTTGGCACCGCCGCGCTTGTCGCTACCGCGGAAGGTGGAGGCGCTGGCCCAGGCCGTGGCGACGAGCTCGCTCACGCTGAGACCGCTGGCGAGGATGCTACCCTTCAGGGCCGCCACGTCAGCGTCGGCCAGCTTGGTGCCGGCGGGGACA